>CAYRLP010000437.1:0-3425 GCA_964424935.1 uncultured Bacteroides sp. | reverse complement strand
CCACCGAAGAGGAGCCTGATGTGAAACTGGATGCCATCATCGATACCACCCCGGTATGGAAGCCTGTCGTCGAGGCGCTGAAAAACCTGAATCCCGGTGGCAGGTTGATCATCAATGCCATCCGGAAGGAGGACCTGGATAAGGACTACCTTCTGAAACTGGATTATCCGGAGCACCTCTGGATGGAAAAAGAGATTAAAAGCGTGGCCAACGTGGCCCGGATCGATGTGCAGGAATTCCTTCAGCTTGCTGCAGAGATTCCCATCAAACCTGAATACCAGGAATACGCGCTGGAGGATGCCAACACCGCTCTTCTGGAATTAAAGAACCAGAAGATCAGAGGCGCGAAGGTGCTAAAGATCTGACTTATTTTTGTATTTTCATGGTCCGGAACCTGCATCCCGCCAAAACAGAGACAGATGAGTGAATTTAAAACCGTTGATGACATCCTCGATTTCGCCATAAAGGAGGAGCAGAAAGCTTCTGATCTTTACACTTCCCTTGCTTCCCGGAGCAGGAACAGGATGATACAGAAAGTATTCGAACAGTTTTCCAAAGAGGAACTGGGGCATAAGAAAAAGCTTGAATCCATAAAACGAAAAGGGGGCGTGGCCGTTTCCGGGGAGAAGGTCATTGATATGAAAATTGGGGATTACCTGGTGGAGGTGAACAAATCAAGGGAGGACCTGACCTATCAGGAATCTTTGATCATTGCCATGAAAGAGGAGAAAGCAGCGTTCAGACTGTACCTGGATCTCGCCGATCGTACAGATGATGCCGGACTGAAGAAAACCTTTTTGATCCTCGCACAGGAAGAGGCCAAACATAAATTGAGATTTGAAATCGAGTATGATGATTATATCCTGAAAGAAAATTAAGCGCAAATTCAATACCTCGTTCAATGGACCTGAAAACCTCCTACCTGGGATTAGAATTAAAAAACCCGATTATAGCCGGAAGCAGTGGTCTTACCAGTACTCTTAATGGCATTGTATCCCTGGAGAAACAAGGGGCAGGGGCCGTGGTCCTGAAATCCATTTTTGAAGAGGAGATCCTGCATGACGTAGATGCGCATTTGAAGGAGGCCAAAGAGAGCCCTGTGCTCTATTCAGGATTATCGGAGACCCTGGATTACATTGATCTTCACATCCGTGAAGAGAACCTGAAAAAATACCTCCAGTTGATCCAGGATGCTAAAAAAGCCGTCTCAATCCCGGTCATTGGCAGTATCAATTGCATTTCGCATGAAGACTGGATCCACTTCACCAGGAGAATGGAGGATGCCGGAGCCGATGCACTGGAGCTGAATATATTTCTGAATCCGGCCGATTTCAAGAACAAAGAATTTGAAAAAGCCTATTTCCGGATCATTGAAAAGGTACTGGCCAATGTTCAGATTCCTGTGGCCATCAAGATTAGTAAGTACTTCACGCGACTGGGGCTTTCCGTGAAGGCCCTTTCAGAAACCGGGATCGCCGGGCTGGTGATGTTCAACAGGTTCTATACGCCGGATATTGACATTGAAAAGATAGAACTGACCACCCCGCGGCTTTTTTCCACCCCTGATGAACTGTATGAAACCCTTCGATGGATGGCTGTTCTGTCGGCCCGTGTTCCCTGCGACATTGCAGCATCCACCGGGATTCATACCGGTGAAGATGTAATAAAGGTGCTGCTCGCCGGGGCCACAACCGTTCAGGTCGTATCGACCCTGTATAAAAATGGTCCGGAACAGCTGAAGCGGATTCTTACAAAGCTGGAAGACTGGATGAAGGAGAAAGGATTCGATTCGCTGGACCAGTTCAGAGGTAAAATATCAAGGATGTACGGTGCGGATCCGGCTGCATTTGAACGTATGCAGTTTATGAAGCATTTCAGCGAAATAAGATAACAGCCTTTTTGAGCAACAATTTCATTAACTGGTTGTTACTATTTAAATTTGTTCCGGTGATATATGGACGATTTATCGTTTTTGCAGAGCCTCGATTCTGAGGCCATTGAAGAACTTTATAAGAAATACAGACAGGATCCCGGACTGGTGGACTCCAGCTGGCACCACTTCTTTCAGGGTTTTGACCTGGCCAGAAAAGAATACAGTCACCCCGAATCAGAATCCCTCACCTTTGATGAAGAGTTCAAGGTTCTCAACCTGATCAACGGATACCGGAAACGGGGACACCTGTTCACCCAGACCAATCCTGTAAGGACCCGAAGAAAATATTTTCCCACCCTGGATCTGGAAAACTACGGACTTGCAGATGAAAACCTGGATACATCCTATCATGCCGGACGTGAAATTGGTGCAGGAAGGGTCCCTTTAAGGGAGATCGTTGAGCGCTTGAAACTGACCTATTGCGGGCACATAGGATCTGAATTCATGTTTATCCGGAGCCCTGAAAAAATAAGCTGGCTCACCGAACACATTGAGAAAGGGAATAACCGGACCGTTTTCACTCCCAAAGAAAAGCTTACCATCTATCAGGACCTGATAGAGGCCGTGGGTTTTGAAAAATTCATACATAATAAGTTTGTCGGCCAGAAAAGGTTTTCTCTGGAAGGATCAGAAATCCTGGTTCCCGCTTTAAACGACCTGGTCGAAAAGGGGGCCGAACTGGGTGTGAAGGAATTCAACATCGGCATGGCCCACAGGGGCCGGTTAAATGTGCTGGCTAATGTTCTGAAAAAACCACCTCAGAATATCTTTAAAGAGTTTGAGGGGGATTCCTACGAAGACCGGATCAGTCTGGGTGATGTGAAATACCACCTGGGTTACAGCAACAGGGTAAAAACCGGCAAAGGAAAAGAAGTGGTCCTGAATATTGTTCCCAACCCTTCCCACCTGGAATCATCGGCCCCTGTCATCGAAGGAGTATCCAGGGCCCGCATCGATCACATTTATGAGGGGGACAATAACAGTCTGGTACCTATCATCATTCACGGGGATGCCGCTATTGCCGGTCAGGGAGTCGTCTACGAAGTGGTTCAGATGTCGGAACTGGAAGGTTATCAAACCGGGGGAACCATCCACCTGATAATCAATAACCAGGTTGGTTTTACCACCAACTATCTGGATGGCCGTTCCAGCACTTATTGCACCGACGTGGGTAAAGTCATCAAGGCCCCCATCTGGCATGTAAACGGCGATGACGTGGAAGGCCTGGTCCACGTAATGCGCATGGCCATTGAATACCGTCAGTTTTTTCACTCGGATGTTTTTATTGACATCCTGGCCTACAGGAAGTACGGACACAATGAAGGAGATGAGCCCCGGTTCACCCAGCCTACCCTGTACAAGGCCATTGCACGGCATCCGAATCCAAGGGACATTTACAGCAAAGAATTAATGGAGGAAGGAGTACTGACCCAGGCGGATATTTCCCGGACTGAATCGGATTTTGATGCGAAGCTGGAGAAACAGCTGGAAG
>CAYRLP010000436.1:2600-3428 GCA_964424935.1 uncultured Bacteroides sp. | reverse complement strand
GGCCTCTACCATGGCGAACCCGGGCTGCATAAACATGACCAGCACGGCGGTCACCAGGATCCATATGGTATCAATGGAGACAGTAAATTCAGAAACTGCTGTTGTTAATTCTTCCATGATTGTATGTTTTTCGCTGTTATTATTCAGGTTATCAGTCTTTTATGTAGAGCGATTCGTCACCCCGTTCACCGGTTCGGATCCGGATGCTCTCATCAATGGTGGAGATAAAGATCTTTCCATCTCCCACCTCTCCGGTGGCGGCTGCCTTCAGCAACGCTTCAATGGTCCTGTCCAGGTTTACGTCGCGGACAACAATTTCCAGATAGGTACGCTCGATGCTGCTGGTATCATACATGATACCCCGGTATACGCGGCTCTCACGGGCCATACCCACGCCCCGGGCCTCCCAGAAAGAGAAAAATTCGATGCCGTTATCATGAAGGGTCTCTTTCACCTCTTCAAATTTTGTTTTTCGGATGATTGCTTCTATTTTTTTCATGGTTCAATAATTTAAAATGAAATGCCAACGACTACATGGAATTGCTCTGTATCCGGATTCAGGATGAGGGCACCACTTACAGGAAGTGAGAAAGAATCGGTCACCTGAATGTCGGTGGAAGCGGTGACTCCGATGTTACAGACGTTAAAATCGGACTCATCCGGATCTGCTTCCATGGTGTGCCAGCCGTTACCTGCGCCAAGCACGAAACCGAAGGAACCGAAACTGTAACCTGCCTCGAAATACATGTCACCTCCAGCCGTACCAGCACCACCTGCTTCGTTCAGGAAATAATTGGCCGCCAGGGAGAATCCCTCGTACTCATAACC
>CAYRLP010000436.1:1272-2590 GCA_964424935.1 uncultured Bacteroides sp. | reverse complement strand
GGTTGATTTCAAAAGCGTGGGAACCCGTGGCCGTGGAATAGTCAAAATATTCGGATCCGGGAAAATAGTAGTCGGTCATTCCAATACTAAGTCCGAAATCAAATCCATAGGAAAAGTATAGGTCCGCCTCAGCTGCTTCATCACCTGTAAAACAGTAAGATCCCCAACCACCTATGGCAAAATTACCCAACCCGAGCTCCACATAGGGCTGAATGGCCGGTCCGGTTCCAAACTTCGTACCTCTCCAGAGGTAACTGCTGACAAAATCACCCCCAACACTGAATGGGGAAGAGGACTCCTCATCCTGTGCATTCAGATTTACGGATGCTGTCAGTAATCCAATAATCAGGAGTGTCATTACTCCGCCGGTTAGATAGGTGTTCTTCATAACTGTAATTTTTAGGGTTTAAACAATTATAATTCGAAGCAAAAGTAGAAATAAAAATTACAACCCCTAAAAATAAGGGGGTAAAAAGTGTAAAAAATGTAAATTATTAGACTAACCCCCTAAAATAATAGGGGTATATACTTAAAAAATATATAAAAATAATTTAGACCCCCTATTTATATATTGTATATTCGGGCCCGGATTCTTGATTGCTAAGGTGCAATTCCGTAAATTGGTTTGCCATGATAAAACGATTGTTTCTTTTCCTTTTCCTGGTACTGCCGTGTTCCCAGGTCCTGCTGGGCCAGAAAACGGCCCTTCTGATCATTGATATACAGGAATTTTATTTCCCCGGAGGCAGGATGCAGCTGGAAAATCCCGAAGCAGCAGGGGTGAATGCAGGTCTCCTGCTCAATATGTTCAGGAAAAAAGAAATGCCGGTCTATCATATCCGGCATAACTATGAACCGGGAGGGGATATCCATCCCTATGTGAAGCCCCTGCCCGGAGAAACGGTAATCTCAAAGGATGAGGTGAATGCCTTTCTGGGAACCGGACTGCTGGATCTGTTGAAGCAGGATTCCATCGAACAACTGGTGATCTGCGGGATGCAAACACATATGTGCGTCGAAGCGGCCGTCAGGGCCGCACATGATTTCGGCTTCCAATGCCTGCTCGCATCCGATGCCTGTGCCACCCGAGCTCTCCAGTATGAGGAGCATATCATCTCCGCAAAAAACGTTCACTACTCCACCCTGAGCACCCTGCAGGGCACCTATGCCCGGGTACTTACCACCGATGCAATCATCAGAGAATTTTCTCCGCCCGATCCCTAGCATCTTCTTGTTCCCTGTTTTAAGTTCTTCCCTGCATGTAGAATCCGGGTGATTTTATGTAAGTTTGGTGTTTCAGAAAAGTGAAGAGATGAGT
>CAYRLP010000436.1:0-1262 GCA_964424935.1 uncultured Bacteroides sp. | reverse complement strand
GACATACAGTGAAGAAATCAGAAGGGTACTGGACCGGGAGGCTGAAGCCGTCCGAAACGTTCCTGTCACCAGAGATTATGAGGAGGTGGTGAAGCTGATCCATGAACGGGTGCACCGGAGGGGAGGGAAGATCATTGCAAGCGGCATGGGAAAGGCGGGTCATGTAGCCAATCATGTGGCAACCACACTGAGTTCCACAGGAACCCCTGCACTTTTTCTGCATCCCAGCGAGGCCCAGCATGGTGACCTGGGTATTATCAGGGAAAATGATGTGCTGCTGGTGTTTTCCAATTCTGGAAAGACAAGGGAAATCCTGGAACTTCTGGAATTGACCCGTGCTTTGCACTCCGATATACCCGTGGTGATCGTCACCGGTAATCCGGAGAGTCCCCTGGCCAGGGAATCGAAACTGGTCCTATATACGGGAGGTCCGGATGAAGTCTGCCCGCTGGGTCTCACACCCACCACATCCGCCACAGCCATGGCCGTGATTGGGGACGTGCTGGTGGTGCTGATGATGAAACACATTGAATTTACACCAAAGGATTATGCCCGGAGGCATCACGGAGGGTATCTGGGGGAAAAATCAAGGGAGGCAGGGAATGAGGATTAAACGGGAGGATACAGCCGGATTGGTGATCGATATTCAGGAGAAGCTATTTCCCCTTATGGACAGGCACGAAACGCTACTTAAAAAATGCAGCCAGCTGATCGAGGGATTGAAAATATTGGGAGTTCCCCTTCTGGTGACAGAGCAGTATCCCAAAGGATTGGGTGCAACCATAGGAGAGATCTCCTCACGGACCATTTCCTTTCCTGTTGTGGAGAAGATGGCTTTTTCCTGCTGTGATGAACCCGCAGTGCTTGGGAATCCCGCCCTGGATAACCGAAAAACGGTGATTGTGTTTGGGATTGAAGCACATGTTTGTGTGCTGCAAACGACCATTGATCTGATGGAAGAAGGGTATCATGCCGTCGTAGTGGCCGATTGTATCTCGTCGAGGAACCGGGAGGACAAGCAGCTGGCCGTGGAAAGAATGCGGTCGGAAGGGGCCGTGATCACTTCCTGCGAATCCATCCTGCTGGAACTGGCCCGGGTGTCCGGGACCGATGAATTCAAAGCGATCTCCCGTCTGATAAAATAGCTTCCCCATGAAAATCTATGCTGTAGGAGAGACCATCCTGGATATTATATTTAAAGGACGGGAACCGCAGACCGCACGACCCGGCGGATCCTCGTTCAATGCTTCCATTACGCTGGG
>CAYRLP010000435.1:1999-3431 GCA_964424935.1 uncultured Bacteroides sp. | reverse complement strand
GCTGAGGGCGGAATGTCCCTGGGACCGGAAGCAGACGTATGAATCCCTGAGAAACCTTACCATCGAGGAAACCTATGAGCTGGCCGATGCCATCCTGGATCAGAACCTGGATGAAATACGGAAAGAGCTCGGGGACCTGATGCTGCATATCGTATTTTATGCAAAGATCGGTTCTGAAAAGCGTGCTTTTGATATTGCCGATGTGCTCAACGGGGTATGTGATAAACTGGTATTCAGGCATCCGCATGTATTTGGGGAACGGGAAGTTAAAGATGCCGGAGAAGTGGTTCAGAACTGGGAGGAGTTGAAAATGAAGGAGGGAAACCGCAGCGTGCTGGCCGGAGTTCCGGTGTCGCTTCCTGCCATGATCAAGGCACATCGGATCCAGGACAAGGTGAGGGCAGTCGGATTCGACTGGGAACAAAAGGAACAGGTATGGGACAAGGTGAACGAAGAGATCCGGGAAGTAAAACAGGAACTGAATAACAGGCAGGAATTTGCACAGCTGGAAGAGGAAATCGGTGATTTGTTATTCTCAGTGATCAATGCGGCCCGGCTCTATCAGGTGGAACCGGAAACAGCGCTTGAACGCACCAACCGTAAATTCATCCAGCGATTTAAATACCTTGAAACCAGGGCGATGGAAATGAACCGTTCCCTGAAGGAAATGAGTCTTGCGGAGATGGAAGCCATCTGGCAGGAAGCCAAGACAACAGACAAGCTTCCTTAAGTTTTTGGGGAAGGCTTTGCCGGTTCTTCTACTTCGGATGATGCTTCTTCCCTTTCCTCCTTCTCGATCAGCTCAAGCATTCCGCGTTCCTGCAGTTCATTGTACCAGTGAAACACCTTTTTAATATCGGAGACGTAAACCCGGTCTTCATCATAATCGGGGACAAACTCCCGGAACTGGCTCTTTAGCTCCTCTACCGGCGCTTTATGGCTTAGCGTCTGTTTTCCGTCCGCTTTCTCATGGATCAGATAAAAGATATCTGCCAGGGGTACCTCCTCCTCGTTTGTAAATATGGCGATGTCCTCCAGGGAGCTTACCCGTGCGGTTGCCGGTGCCACGTGCCTTTTCTTCGATTCCAGGGACTCAACAACGATTCCGTTTCGTGCCTGGGCAATGAATTTAAAGAGACCGCCTTTACCTGATATGGAAAGAATGTCTTTAAGCTGGATCGTTTTCATACCTAATCGGAACAGTGCAGCAAATATAATACTTCTAATTCAATCCCCGTTCCTTCTTGATCTGGTCGTAGGCATTCTGCACCTTTCTGAACTTCTCCTGTGCCACTTTCTTAAAATCGTCGCCCAGATGGCTCACCTTATCCGGGTGATACTTCATGGCCATGCGTCGGAACGCTTTCTTCACTTCCTCATCCGAACTGGTAGGTTCAATTTCCAGAATTTTGTAGGCGGCATCGGTCTGACT
>CAYRLP010000435.1:0-1989 GCA_964424935.1 uncultured Bacteroides sp. | reverse complement strand
CACGAACATGGCCTGGATACTCTGGAAATCGGAATCCGTAATCCGCATGTAACCGGATATTTTATGGATGACCTGGCTCTCCGACTCACTGACCGACCCGTCAGCCGAAGCAATGCCAAACAGAAAGTGGAGCATTTCAAGGCGATAGGAATAATCCAGCCTTTGCGAGAGCTGGGTGGTCACATCCCTCAATGGAATCTCCTGCTTCAGGATATCACGCAGCATCACCACGGCTTCCTGAGCGGTATCCGTACCAAAACGGGTCACAAAATAGCGTTTCACATAGTCCAGTTCGCTTTTCATGACCCGGCCATCGGCTTTCATTACCGCAGCAATCAGTACCAGCAGGGAGGCTGCGTAATCCCCCCGGAGGGTTTGTGTCCTTGGACTTCGGACCTGTCCGGTCCCGGCACTGGTCCCCGTATCAAAGATCGAACCAACGGCCAGACCAAGGATTCCTCCGATGGGTCCACCCAGGGCCCAGCCCAATCCCAGTCCGACCCATTTCCCGAATTTTGCCATAATTTATTCCTTCCTGTTTAATATCTTATTATGTAATTCAATCACCTGGGGCAGAATCAATGCGGTCCCATCGTTCAACAGGTGGTGATCTGCCATCTTCATCAGCTTCTCTTCACTCATCTGGTGACCTATTCGCTTCACCACTTCCTCACGGCTCACCCCGTCCCGCTCCATCACCCGTTTGATCCGGATTTCTTCCGGAGCGTAAACCAGAACATTGAGATCCATCTCCTGGCTGGCGCCGCTTTCAAACAGGATGGCCGCTTCTTCAATCACATAGGCCGCATCCCTTTGTCGCCCGGCCCAGCGCTTAAAATCTTCACGTACGGCGGGGTGCACCAGACTGTTCAACCCGGCAAGCCTTTCCTGATCCCCGAAAACCAGGCCGGCCAGATAGCTCCTGTCCAATCCCTCCCTGCCATATGCCCGTTCCCCGAACATCTTCCGGATTCCTTCCTTGAGTCCGTCATCACTGTTCATCAGCCTCCTGGCTGCTTCATCTGCATGGTATACAGGCACTCCCAGCGTCTCGAATATACTACATACCAGGGACTTGCCACTACCTATTCCACCCGTCAGCCCAACCAGTAACATTACCTCCTTGACTTCAGGTATTCAACAGACTTGGGGGCATACTCATATCCGAGCAGATAGTCCGGTGGATTCATGATGGAGACATTCAATACCTGTCCGCCTTCATCAATCTTATCATAATCCACTACGGCTCTGAATGGATACTCTTCAATGCGTTCGTACTTGCTGAGTCCCACCCTGCAGTTGATTTTAATGTTCGACGGGAAGGTCTGCAGAAGAATGCTGTCAGGAAGATTCAGTACTTCAAGAGGAACCGTTACCTGCAGTTCCGTAAATCGTTCCAGTTCGATGGTGCAGTTCACGCGCGAAACATTGTAGGTCAGATCCAGTGTGCGGCTCAAGCGCACCCGGTCACTGAAATTCCTTGTGAGCTCACCGAGATCCATGTGTTCGGTCAGAACAGATGAGAGGGTATCCAGGATCAGGTCAGGCCCGGTTACCTCCACTGAATCGGGAGAAAGAAGGATTCCATCCTTAATGGTAAACTGCTTATCCACGGTAAAGCTGAAATCGGGTTGTATCTTCACTTTCCGTGTCACTTCCTCTGCAAACTGAAAAAAGAGGGTGTCCGGTTTAATCTGCAACAACTGTAATTCAGCAGGCAACTGTGTGGCTATCTGATCCTTAAGATACCTGGTCAAAATATAGTCCCTGGAGCCGTCCTGCCTGCTGTTCAGATTATATTCAGATACATTGAAGCTGATGGGTACCGGTTTCCGGAACATCCTATACCGTAAAAGCGCATATCCGAGTGCATTGATTTCCAGGTCGAGGTGACCTGGCAGTTCGCCAACGCTTACCTTGTTTTCAGGAAAATCCGCATATACCAGTGGATATTCAAGAACTGAAGTATAGTTCTTGCTCAGGGCATTG
>CAYRLP010000434.1:2061-3431 GCA_964424935.1 uncultured Bacteroides sp. | reverse complement strand
CCACCAGTCCCAGCCCGGGTACCAGTACCAGTAATCATACCAGTAGGAGAAATAGGTATAAAAATCGGCGGACATGGCCTGGACCAGGATCTCCAGGTCGGGCCTGTTCAACGAATCCGGATTCTCCAGCTCGTTGTAGCCCAACTCGCTCATATTCTGCCGGATCAGGTCCAGTATAAATTCATCATATTCCCTGCTCAGGTTGGGATCATCCTCCCCGTCCTCGGTAATATGCATCACGGTATCCACCACATGAAACGTATTGTAACTGGAGAAATCCGCATCTTCGTCGTACATGGTCCCTGCCACATCGTACTCATCCACGTAGTCGATCTTATCCGGATAGCAACCCGAAAGAAGACCGGCCACGGAAAGAGCCAGAACAGCAACCATCAGTTTTGAATGTCTCATATTTGCTCTATTAGGTTTGAAATTGTTATTTTAAATAACGCAAAAGTACAAAGAATTCGCATTCCCAAGTGAACAGATTCATTGGAGCACATGTAAAAGCCTCAGGAGGGGTGGACCAGGCCCCGCTCCGCGCAAAGGAGATCGGGGCCACTGCTTTCGCCCTCTTTACGAAGAACCAGCGCCAGTGGAGTGCCGCTCCTCTGGGTGCCGGGCATATCTCGGCTTTCGTGAAGAACTGCAGAACAGCAGGTTATACGGCCGACCACATCCTGCCACACGACAGCTACCTGATCAACCTGGGGAATCCGGACCCCATGGCACTGGAAAGATCGCGGACCGCATTCCTGGATGAGCTGCAGCGTTGCGAGCAGCTCGGGCTCAACAAGCTGAATATTCACCCGGGATCCCACCTGAACAGGGTTTCGGTGGACCGGTGCCTGCGTACCATCGCCGAATCGATCAACCTTGCGCTGGACCGGACCTCCTGGGTCAGCGTCGTGATAGAGAATACTGCCGGACAGGGCAGCAACGTGGGACACACTTTTGAGCAGATAGCCTCCATTATCGACCGGGTGGAGGATCAATCCAGGATCGGCGTCTGCATCGATACCTGCCATGCCTTTGCCTCGGGCTACGATCTGCGACGCAGGAAAGGGTTCGAGGCCACATTCAGCAAATTTGAGGAGGTGGTGGGCCTGGGTTACCTGAAGGCCATGCATCTGAACGATTCCAAAAAAGAACTGGGGAGCAGGGTGGACAGGCATGAGAGCCTTGGAAAAGGATACCTTGGTCTCGATCCGTTCAGATGGATCATGCAGGATCCCCGGTTTGAAGGCATTCCCCTGATCCTCGAGACACCCGATGATACCCGCTGGGCCGCAGAGATCAGGTATCTGAAATCACTGGCAGGCTGATTTTTCACCCGCCAACTATTTCCCCATTCCAGCCTAAAGAATACC
>CAYRLP010000434.1:0-2051 GCA_964424935.1 uncultured Bacteroides sp. | reverse complement strand
CAACAGAACCATGCGGCAAAACAGATCACACACTAAGGTTGTGGCCACCGTCGGTCCTGCCACACGAAACAAGGAGATCCTTGAAAAGATGTTCCATGAAGGAGTGGATGTATTGCGGCTCAATCTTTCCCACGATACACACGAAGAGCACCTGAAGACCATCAGGTATGTGCAGGAACTTAATGAAGAGCTTGAAGCCCATGTGGCCATCCTGGGAGATCTGCAGGGTCCCAAACTCCGTGTGGGGGACATGGAAAAAGGCGTGGTGCTGGAAGAGGGTCAGGAATTTTTGTTTGTGACAATCCCCTGCAAAGGTACCGGGGAAAAGGCCTATCTGAGTTATAAGCCGCTTCCTGCCGAAGTGACCAGGGGTGAAAAGATCCTGGTGGACGATGGAAAGCTGGTTTTTGAGGTAACCGGTTCCAACGGGACCGATACGGTGACCACCAGGGTCCTTTCAGGCGGACCCCTCTCCAGCAAAAAAGGAGTGAACCTGCCGCATACCAGAATTTCACAGCCCGGGCTGACCCAAAAGGATATCCGGGATGCGAAATTTCTCCTGGATCACGGAGCGGACTGGATCGCCCTCTCCTTTGTGAGAAAGGAGAAGGATATCCTGGACCTGCGCCAGATCGTCGACGCCCATCCCAATTATGCGGGCATCGTGGCTAAAATCGAGAAACCGGAAGCCCTGGATGAGATCGATGAGATCATTGAAGCCTCTGATGCCGTCATGGTGGCCCGGGGCGATCTGGGGGTGGAAGTCGAGTTCCATAAAGTGCCGCTGATCCAGAAAAGCATCATCAAGAAATGTCATGAAAGATCGAAACCCGTCATTGTGGCCACGCAGATGATGGAGAGCATGATTACCAATCCCACTCCCACCAGGGCGGAAGCCAATGATGTGGCCAATGCGGTACTGGACGGGGCCGACTCGGTCATGCTTAGCGCGGAAACCTCCATTGGCAAATATCCCGTGGAAACTATCCGGAATATGCAGCTGATCATCGATTCCACGGAAACCGAGGAATACATCTATTATAAAGGTCACCGTTCTCACCCGGGAGCAAAGAATTACCTGGCCGACGCCATCTGTCACAGCGCGGTGCAGCTGGCCGAAGAGGTTCGGGCATCCGCCATCGTTACCCTAACCCACTCCGGGTTCACCGCCATACGAATCAGTTCACACCGTCCCAAAGCGCCTGTTTTTGCCTTTACGATGAACAGGGACCTGCTCAACGACCTGTCCCTGGTCTGGGGGGTCCGGGCCTATTACGTGGCCGAGTGCAAGCTGATCAATGAATATCTGGATTATACGATAGAATTCCTGGTCAGCCAGAACCTTCTGAAGAAAGGGGACCTGGTGGTGCACGTGGGCAGCATTCCAATCCTGGAGAAAGGAAAAACCAACATGTTAAAACTGACCCAGGTAGGGTAAAGTCCATTGGGTACGGAACTCGAAATATGGATGGACCGGGCGGAGAAGAACTGGTTGGATGTACTGTATTTCAATGCAGAGCAGCTGTTCCGTGCTTGTTCGCTCCCCTCGCACGATCACACCCACCATCTTAGGGTGTGGAACCTGTGTAAGGAGTTGCTTCGGGAAATTTCCAAATTTAATTCACGGGTGGACCAGGTCCTGGTGGAAGGGGTACTGATCGCTGCTATGTTCCACGACCTGGGCATGGCACGCTCCATTAGCGAGGAACATGGCTTGCTGGGAAGGGAGCTCTGCCAGAAGTGGTTTGAGGATCATGATCAGGCTCCCCCGGCCAACTTCCCGGTGATCCTGAGGGCCATCGAGCTGCATGACCGGAAAGGGGAACCGGTTTACGGTCCCTTCCGTCCGGGGACT
The DNA here is from genome assembly GCA_964424935.1 of uncultured Bacteroides sp. Taxonomy (GTDB): domain Bacteria; phylum Bacteroidota; class Bacteroidia; order Bacteroidales. Next base: position 196 of record CAYRLP010000434.1, on the reverse strand, counting down.
CCCCCTGAGATACTGGGGATCCTGACCGTGGCAGACGATCTGGAAGCCCTGGGTACCATCGGGATCTACCGCTACGCAGAGATCTACCTGCAGAGGGACCTGCCGCTCGAGGAACTCGGAAAACGGGTGCTGGCCAATGTCAGAAACCGGTTTGAAACGCTCCGGGAAAGGTGCAGCCTGTGCCCTGCGCTTATTC
>CAYRLP010000433.1:0-3432 GCA_964424935.1 uncultured Bacteroides sp. | reverse complement strand
GTCCTCAGCATCGGGATTCAGTCCCTTAAGTGTGGAGGACTGATCCACCCTGGCGGTACCTTCCACATAAACAAAGCCACCATAACCAACAGAAACGTTACCATAGAGACTCTGCTCACCCAGGATGCCCAGGTATTCTGAAACTTGATAGGGATCCACCGAGTTGGTAACCGAATAGAAATCGGGAAGCACAAGTCCGCCTACAGTGTTACCAGTGATCCGCTGCTGCTGACGATACCTGTAGTTGGCACCAACCAGACCGTTCAGGGAGATCTCCCCAAAGCCCTTGTTGAATTTCAACATCAGGTCGGTATTGGATTCTATCAGGTTCCTCTGTCGGGTGATAAAGTTTGAAATACCATTACTGCCAACAGCATTACGTTCATTCTGAACATCATGATAGGTATCGACACCACTCCTGAGGGTCAGGGTCAGCCAGTCGGTGAATCTATAGTCTGCAGAAACATATCCGATAATCCGGTCACGGTAGTCATCCTCGTAGTTCTTATAGCGCACCCAGTAAGGATTGTTAAAAAAGATGGGCGTAAGATTATCGGGGGTCCAGTAGGAATAGTTCCAGGTACGATGAAGGCCGGAGGGACCCACATACCGTTCCAGCCGGGAGAAATCCACGTTGGACTGGAACCACTGACCGAAGGACTGCATCACGTTCTTATCACCATAGCCTGTACCCATACGGCCAAGGGCATCCTGGTGGACATAGCTAATATTGGCGCTCGCAGTCAGCCTCTCGCCAAAGTTATAACTTCCCGAGAAGTTAACCGAGTTCTTCTTCAACTCGCTGTTGGGAATAATACCTTTCTCTGAATAATTGGTATAGGATAACCTGAAACGGCCATCTTTGTTACCCCCGTCAAATGCGACAGAATTCACCCACTTGGTGCTGGTCTCAAAGAAAGAAGGCATGCGATGGTCTTCCGGAGGAGCTACCCAGGGCCTTTTTTCCCCATAATTCACATCAACAGGATCCAGGGCATCCCAATCTACTACCATCAGGTTGGGATCAAACTCATGACCCCAGGAGGCATCCTCGGAAGTGGTGACAATGTAGTCGTTTGATCCGTCACCATCCACATCACCCCAGAAGAAATTAGCCCAGGTGGGATCTTCATAGAAAGGTCCGTAACCTGCACCGTATTTGTACTGGTGTTGCGGAAGGGATGACTTGTCGATCTTGCCTAACGTAAAGCTGGAATTGACAGAAACGCCGATTCCCTGGCGGGTCTTTCCCTTTTTGGTGGTAACCAGGATAACACCGTTTGCAGCTCGTGAGCCATAAAGTGCAGAGGCTGCAGCGCCCTTCAGAACGGAGATGGACTCGATATCATTGGGGTTCAGGTCCTGGGCCACATTCCCGTAGTCAAATCCATGCCCGTAACTGCTGTTATTACTGGCATAGTTACTGTTATCCACGGGAACACCGTCGATTACATAAAGGGGCTGGTTGTTACCTGTAATGGAAGTACTACCGCGGATCAGAACGTTTGAAGAACCACCCATGGTGTTGGGCTGCTTGATCTGAACTCCGGATACCTTACCGGAAAGGGTAGCTGCAAAGTTTGACGGAGAAGCAGCGTTCACATCATCTCCATCCACCTCCTGAACCGCATATCCGAGTGATTTCTTCTCCCTGGAAACACCAAGGGCGGTCACCACCACTTCATCCAGTTCTGTCGAGGTTGACTCGAGAACGACGTCAACCGTGGTCCGGCCGTCCAGGGAAATTTCCTGGGTAAGCATACCCACGAAGCTGAACATCAGCGTGGCTGATTCGTCCGGAACGGTGATTGAGTAATTCCCTTCAAAATCTGTTACGGCACCAATTGTTGTACCTCGTACAACAACCGATACGCCGGGTAAGGCTGCACCGTCATCGGCACTTGTTACCGTACCCGAAACTTGTACACCCTGCGCCTGTAAGAGGTTGATACCTACAAACAACAGTAGTGACAATACGAAAACAAATCTTTTCATAGATTAAAGTTTTAGGTTTAATAAGTAATTAGCAAAAGACTCTTACAGGGCCAAATCTATAAAAAAATAATGAAACACAAAATTTCCTCATCTCAATATTGACGGGCAATCTGGTGCCATTCAACATATGGGCCCGCTGAGATAATGAAATCCGTCCCACTTTATGTATCTTTGAATCATCGAAGCCAAACGGAAAAATACCATGAAAAACATAATCCTGATCCTCCCCTTTCTGATACCTGTCTGGTGTGTAGCACAGAATGTTACTATGCCTGAAAGGTATGAGGCCAAAGAAAACCTGAAGGCGCTGAGCGACATGGAACATGCGGAAGCCATAAGAACTTTTGACAACCGTTACCAGGGTGTCAAAGGAACCCCCTTTGTTTTTGAGGAGTTTCATCCCGGTGAAGTTTATCTGAAGACCAATAACAAAGTTGTGGTCCAGGATCTGAACTATGACTGCTTTGAAAACGAGATCGTCTACCTGGATCCGGCCACAAAGACATTCCGGCTCATGAACAGGTTCCAGGTGGATTTTTTCATAATTCGAAACGGAGATCGGGAAATGACCTTTGTCCCGCTAAAACTTGAAGAAGACGTAGAAACCATATTTGCCGAAGTGCTTTACAATCAGGGGAGTATAGTATATAAAGTCTATGGTAAGGGGTGGGTTAAAGCAAATTATGAAGGTGGATACAGCCCCGACCGCCGATACGATGAGTTTGTAGATAAATCTGATCTTTACTTTATGAAAAAGGGAGAAACCATACTCTACAAAGCCAGAAGATCCAAAAAACAGCTTGTTGCAGCCTTCCCCGGTCATGAAAAGGATATTTCCTCCTTTATAAAAGCGAATAAGCTGAACCTGAAAGAGGAAGATTCACTGGTCAGCCTTCTAAAGTACTACGATTCCCTTTAACGTGAATGAAAAAGAGAGGTGTCTTTAAAGGGATACCTATAGTTAAGGCTTCCCGGTAAGGAAGCCATAACGAAAGAGGGTGCCCTTTTAAGACACCCTCTTTAAGAAGTATGGTTCAGTACCCCTGAACCGGTTTATTCGTATCCCTGATTCTGAGTCATGTTGGAATTTGCATTCATCTCAACTTCAGGAATGGGGAAAGCAAAGTTATAGGCTCCATAAGCAGGCCCTCCATGGGTTTGCTCAAGAGGACTCACCAGGGGAATATCCATCCCGTTTCTGGCAAGATCGTCAAACCTGAAGCCTTCAAAACAGAGTTCCCTTCTTCTTTCCTGGAGAATATTGGCCTTGGAAGCCACTGCATATGCTACAGCACCCCTTTCGGCAGTAATCAGATTCAGTTGATCCAGTGCCAATCCAGCCTGGCCGGTCTCAAACAGCGCTTCTGCATAATTCAGGATCACCTCTTCATACCGGATCAAATTAATATTGTCCGAATAGTCTGCCGAGGGATATTT
>CAYRLP010000432.1:0-3437 GCA_964424935.1 uncultured Bacteroides sp. | reverse complement strand
TCCTTCTGGATCCCGTCCTTGGTAACATTCCCGTTCATCCAGTGCCACCACACCCGTGGCTTCGCGCTTTCAGGAGGAATTTTAAAATTAGTTTCCAGCTCGCTGCCACTTCGTTTGGAACTCTGATTGCATCCTGGAAATGCAAGGAGGATAGAAGCGATCAGCAGCAGGGTGAAGCTGCTTCTTTTCCTGATATGAAAGCATTGATTCATGCCATTTTGGTTTTAGGTTGTCAAATGAGGGTTATTCAATCTGTTTAATGTGAATTTCACATTAAGATATGAAGTTTTGTTGGTTTCATTCTTGATTGATGCACTTTTTATTGTCAGACCAGATTCCAGCAGGGAAGTATCACAAAAAAAATGCTGAAAAAATCAGATAGTATTAGAAATAGCTGAGAGATATGGGGTTTCTGTGCCTCAATTATCGATCCGTTACTGCCTTGAACTTGGACTTCTGTCCTTACCCAAGACTGCAAATCCTGTCCACATGAAAAACAATGCGGATGTGGACTTTGTTATTTCAGATGAGGACATGGATCTCTTGATAAATCTGGAACAAATCAAGGATTATGGACAGGCCAGCATGTTTCCTGTATACGGAGGGAAACTGAGCTAAATATCTTAGATAAATTAGAAATGAATAAATATATAATAACAGCTATTGTGACGTTATTATTGACGTCATGCAATACAGAAAACAGCAATACCATGAAAACAAACGAAATATTCCCGAAGGGTCAGAAAGCACCGGAGAATTTTACCGGTGACACATGGGTGCAGATGCTCACTGTCGACGGAGAGAACTTCGACGCCATGAGTTATAATGTTACATTCGCCCCGGGAAGCCGGACAGATTGGCATTCTCACCCGGGCGGACAATTACTCTATTGCACTTCAGGAGAAGGTCGTTTTCAGGAAATGGGGAAAGCCATTCAGCATCTAAAAGCCGGCGATGTGGTTGAAATTAAACCCGATGTAGTGCATTGGCACGGTGCCGCACCGAATTCAGAGTTTGTTCACCTGGGTGTCAGTACTCAGCTAAAGAAAGGTCCCGCCACCTGGTATGGTCCGGTAACTGATGAAGAATATAATAGTCCAGGCAAGTAAAAGATATCCCTCTTGCTCTGCACAGATCCACATAACCCGATCTTTCGATCGGGTTTTTATTTGAGACGTACCAAGCTAAGCTTGATGATTATTTAAAGAGCTTCTGTGCGAAATTGTATAGGTCATGCCTCCATACATACCAGGAATGACCTCCCGGCATCTCACTGAATTCATATTTGATCTGGTTCTTGTCAAACACCTTCAGCATTTCCATGTTGTTGTTGTAGGCAATATCCTCCGGTCCTCCCTGGGTAAAGATCAGGTATTTCACCGTCTTGTTTAATACGGGTGCAATTTCTCCAAGGCGCTTATCCCCTGCGTTAAACATCTCTTCATTGTTGGCAAACCAGCCTGAACTCATCACATTGATGTAGGCGAATTTGTCTGGAAAAGCCATAAAGGCATCCAGGGTTTCGAGTCCCCCCATGGAAAGTCCTGCGATGGCCCGGTGATCTGCATCTGTATATACATTGTAATTGGATTCAATGTATGGAATGATGTTATTCCTCAGATCTTCCACAAAAAGCTTCGAATCCATTCCACCGTCCGGCATGACCACGATCATTTCTTTGCATTTGCCCTCCGAAAGCAGGTTATCCATGATAAATCCGGCACGTCCGACATTCGGCCATGCCATGTCACTGTCCCCTCCTCCGTGGATCAGATAAAATACAGGAAGCTGATTATTCTTTGCATTATATCCCGCGGGGGTCCATACATGCATCCTGCGCATGCTCTGCGTCGTTGTTGAATAGTAATAAATCTGAGATACAGCCCCGTGAGGAACATCCTTACGTATGGCAAAGAATTCCTTCTCACCATCTGGTAAGACATCCAGTAGGGCACGGGTTTCAAATGCACTGGGTGATTTTGGGTCATATACGCTCACCCCATCCACCACAAAATAATAACGATAGGTTCCCGCTTTTACCTGGGGGATCCTGATGGTCCAAACGCCATTCTCATCTTTTACACTTTCAATATTCTGGCCCCAGGGCACGATATCTCCACGGGCCGAGACTTCTTCCGCTTCAGGGGCATAAATCTTCAGTAAGACATCTCCATTCGGAAGGACCGTAGTGGACTGCAGGGTGTCGTTGGGAGTTTGGGGACCCCGGTTAAACTGAGAAAACAGAGCAGTACCTGACAGTAGTACCATTGCAAATAAAATCGTAAACCTCTTCATCATTTTATTGTTTTATTGTTGGGTAAAATCAATTCCTAAAACGGTGTTATTTTCAGTCTGTATGATCTTTGATCAGCTTTCAACCGGTATCGCTGCTGCTGCCGCATCGCGGTCCCCCCAACCCCCGAAGCCTGGTAATCTACGTTTAGGATCGTATAAGGCGCTTCTTCCAACTGGTAGGTGTAGACAGCACGTGAAAGACGATCGGTCGTATATTTGTGCAGACTGAAATTCAACGGGACATCCCCTTCAAACTGCAGTCCGTTTCCATCGCCGTCCTTCACCTTTAGCCATCTTACATCCGTCCGGTTACCATAATCCTGGGGAATGATATAGGGTTCATATATCGCATCGGCATTGGATTTATAGATGCTGACCTTCGCTCCGGTTTTTCGGTCGGGATAAGTCTCGAAAGGACCCCGTCCATACCATTCCACCTGGTTAAACTCCCTGGGTAAAAGAAACTGAAGACCTTCCTTTGGCAACATTTCAGGCATGACCCCGTGCGGTATGATTTCCTGTTCCAGTTCAATGGTCCCATCAGCCAGGAACGTCCATGTCTCATTGCGTTCAAAAGCGCTGCCATACCTGCTTCCAAATCCTCCTGAAACTGGCAGAGAGGAAGTGGACCAGGCTTTTATCCGGACCGAAATCACGTCCCCGTTATTTTTCAGGATTTCCAGATCATCGACTTCACTGTGCATATCGCGCAATCCCAGAGTGCGAAGCTGGTTGTCAATGCTACGGCCATAACCTTCGGTTACATTACGACTGAAAAACATATAAGAGCCCCACGGATCCACATCATTGGCCATCGGTGCCCTCCATATCATAAACTCCGGGCCTTTCTCCAGGTATTCCTTTTCCATAAAACGAAGGGAACTGATCTGTCCGCTACGCTTATCCAGAACATAGCTGAACTGTTCCCCTATGATCTTTATTTCAGAATCATTTTCTTCCAACTGCACCTGCCCGGCCGGTTTCTCAACTGGATATGCAGCTAGCTGGGCGGGAAGAATAAACTGTTCCCAGGCAATCTCATGTCCTCCTTCTGCCCAAGCCAGGTCCTCCTTCAACCTGAATGAAACCAGAAGAATGGCTTCGCCGGCTTCCTCAACCGGTTGAATGGGAATGGCAACCTG
>CAYRLP010000431.1:0-3453 GCA_964424935.1 uncultured Bacteroides sp. | reverse complement strand
GTACAGGGCATGATCGATACACTTACCACATTTTTCGGATCCAGGTTCCTTACCTGTGCATAGTAGGTTTTGGCCAGGGCGCCAAACATCTGTTGGGGCGATTTGCAAGTAGAAACGTTTGGCAGGTACTCCGGGAAGGTATGCTCGATAAATTTGATCCAGCCAGGCGAACAGGAAGTGGTCATGGGCAGGGCTACTTCAGGATCCCCGTCAACCAGTGCTTTTTTAAGCCGGGTCAGCAATTCCGTTCCCTCTTCCATAATGGTCAGGTCCGCGGTAAAATCCGTATCCAGCACAGAATCAAATCCAAGGCGCTTTAAAGCCGCTACCATCTTACCGGTGACTCGCTCACCTGGTTTAAAACCGAGCTCCTCTCCAAGTCCGACCCGAACCGCAGGAGCAGTCTGAACGACCACATGCTTGGTTGGATCGAGGATCATATCCCAGACCTCATCCAGGTAGGAACGCTCCACCAGGGCTCCGGTGGGGCAGCGGTTGATGCACTGACCGCAATTGGTGCAAATCACCTCGGCCATGGAAAGATCTTCAAATGTGCTGATCTTCTGCCGTTCCCCCTTATAGGCAACAGTGAGGGCATTCATTCCCTGCAATTGTTCACAGGTTCTCACACAGCGCTGACAGCGGATACATTTGCTGTCATCCTTCTGAATGGATCTTGAGAACCTGTCGATGGTATAATCCTTTATATCGCAAAGATCCAGGAGAATATGATCCCCGACGCAGAATTCATTGGAGAGGGACTGCAATTCGCACTTGCCATTCTTGTAGCATTTGGTACAATCGGCATTGTGCTCCGATAACAGCAGTTCGATAATATGTTTGCGTGCAGAACGAACCTTCAGTGAATTGGTCAGAATCTGCATGCCTTCGTTGACCGGTGTGGCGCAGGCCGCCACCAGGGCTTTTGCACCCAGCTGTTCCACTACGCAAACCCTGCAGTTTCCCGCCACACAAAGATCGTCGTGATGACACAGGGTTGGAATTCTGAAATTCAGTGTTTTGGCAGCCTCCAGAATGGTTGTGCCCTCAGGAACTTTCACCACCATGCCGTTAATCGATAGTTGTATCATAGTATCCCGTATTACCTGTTTGTTCAATTAGTATATGATCTCTTCTCTGAAATTTTCCACAATGGATCCGAACGCATTCCCAACCGACTGTCCCAGCCCGCATTTGGAAGCACGTTTCATGGTTTTTGCCAGTTTGACCAGTTCATCCAGATACCTGGTAGTCTTGTCACCTCGCTTTACAGCCTCAACCCCCTTTAACAGCTGCTGGCATCCCACCCGGCAGGGAGTACACTGGCCGCAGGACTCCTCGGTGAAAAAGTCAAGATAGTTGTGGAGGACATTGTACATGGATCGCGTGGAGTTGAATAGCTTCATGGAACCTCCGGTGGGCACCCCCTCAAAACCGATAATGGTTTCATCGAATCTTTTTCTGGGAACACAGAATCCCGAGGCGCCCCCCACCTGCACTGCTTTGGTGTCCCCATCCCCGAATTCCTGGACAAATTCCTGGACAGACATTCCCAGTTCAAGCTCATAAATCCCCGCTATGGGCGTATCACCCGATACGGAAAACACCTTTGATCCCCTGGAATCTTTTGTCCCCAGTTCTTTAAAGTGGGACGCTCCATACTTGATGATCATAACAGAATAGACCAGGGTCTCCACATTGTTTATAGCAGTTGGTTTTCCAAACAGTCCTGATTTGGTGGGATAGGGGGGTTTGTTTCGGGGTTCTCCCCGTTTCCCTTCAATGGATTCAAAAAGAGCACTCTCCTCCCCGCATATATATGCCCCGCTGCCCAATCGGATCTGGATCCTGAAATTCAGATTGAATTCATCCATGGTCTGATGGAAGCTTGTCAATTTTTCATTCAGTTTGGGTATCAGGAATTTGTACTCCCCCCTTAAGTAGATGTATCCCATTTTTGCCCCAATGGCCCTGGCCGCTACTGCCATGCCGCAAAATACTTTATCGGGCACCTGGTCCAGAATTTCACGGTCCTTGAATGTACCGGGTTCTCCCTCATCCGCATTACAAACGACATATTTAACCGGATCCTTTTCACCGGCCGTGAACCTCCACTTCAGTCCGGTTGGAAATCCTGCTCCCCCCCGGCCCTTCAGGTCCGAGTCAAGGACCATCTGGCAGATGGCATCAGGCTCCATTTTCATGATCTTGACCAGGATCTCCCGGCACTCGGCCTTCTCGAAGATAAGATCCACCCTTTTCACATGCTTTTCAGCCATGGTATTCTGTTTTTAGTGCCTTATTTTTTAATGTATTCACGTAATATCTCCGTTACCTTCGCCGGAGTCAATTCGGTATAGGGGTTATCATTGATAAGCATGGCCGGTGCCTTATGGCACCATCCGATGCAATTGGTCTCCAGCAGGCTGAATTTCCTGTCCGGGGAGGTTTCTCCCAGATTCAATTTCAGAATCTCTTCAATGGTTGAAAGAATTTCGTTCTTTCCTTTCATTGAACAGGAGATGGTTTTGCATATACGGATGATATACTTCCCCCGGGGTTCCGTATCCAGAAATGAATAAAATGTGGCCGTTCCGAACACATCGGCTGTTGAGATATCCAGTTCCCTTGCCACATCAACCATGTCCTGTTTGGTCAGGAAGCGCTTATGAACCACCAGATCCTGCAGGATGGGCAGCAGACTTTCGCGGTATCTGCCATGTTTATTGGCCAGCTCCTTCACCAGTTCATTTTCAATAATCGTCTCCATGAGTTCATCGATAATTTAGTGTATCACGCTGTTATATTGCATCGTAAGTATTTTCTGTTATAGTTTTCACAAATAAATTGCGTAAAATTAGAATTAATATGTGAATCCTATAACAATATAAGTCATAATTACCGCTCCGAAGAGGAATAAATATTCGATCTAAATAAGAATTGACCGTATTTATAAGAAATATAGCTCTTTACATCGTGCAATTCTAAATAATTTCAGATATGGATCAGCCCTGCGGAATATATTTTTTAAAATTAACTAATGATTTAGTTGTATAACTAATATTTTAGTTTTATGTTTGTAGCAGCAACAGATGAAAAAACAGTACATGAACACACTTACAAAAGCGGAAGAGCAGGTCATGCAGATTCTCTGGAATGAGAAAGAGGGATTTGTAAAAGACCTGCTTCACCATTTTCCTGTACCCAAACCGGCCTACAACACCGTGTCAACTATTATCAGAATCCTGGAAAAAAAAGGTTTTGTGGGCCATCGGAGTTTCGGAAAATCCCACCAGTACTATCCACTGGTCAGCCGGGACCATTACCGGGATGAACGATTCGCCGGCCTGATGAGAGACTATTTCAACAACTCCATGAAGCAGGTCCTCTCCCATTTTGGCAGGGACGGCTCGGTCAGCATGAAAGAAGCGGATGAAATCATTGCGATCATGG
>CAYRLP010000430.1:0-3455 GCA_964424935.1 uncultured Bacteroides sp. | reverse complement strand
ATCCCGGTGCGTACAACAGTTCTTTTCCCGATGATTTGATCGCCTATAAGGGGAGGCTCTTCTTCAGTGCCAATGATGGTGTGCATGGAGAAGAGCTGTGGGTCTCTGATGGCACCGAAGAGGGAACCTACATGCTAAAGAATATTAGTGAAGAACCTGCAGATGTCCCCTACCATTCATATCCGTCGACATTCTTTGCTACCGATGAACTCCTTTATTTCAGGGCCAACGACTGGACCCACGGGGCGGAACTCTGGCAAACGGACGGCACTCCTGAAGGAACGCAGATGACCGCCGATATCTGGGCTTCTGGCAATGAAGGATCCGATCCGGGAGGGTTTGCCGAAGTGGGCGATTACCTGGTCTTTAATGCATGGCGCGGAAAACGTACCCTCCTCCGTCTGAAAATCCACAATACCTCAACCGTAGATGTAGAAAACAGTCCTGTAGAGTCCACCCTGCTTCATATTTATCCCAATCCAGCTCATGCTGTACTGTATATGGAACCCTGTCATGAAACCGGGTTCCGTTACCAGGTTCATGATCTGTCCGGCCGTGAGGTCATGAACGGACTGGTCCCGGATGCAAACAATGCCACACTTGATGTATCCCTTTTACCTCCGGGTCTTTACATTCTGCGAGCCCGAAATGGGAACAGCTGTCAGATCCTGAAGTTTACGGTTCAATAAGAACGGAGGCAGGTCTCCCCCGAAACATTTCCGCGGTCTTCCCGGCCGAGGCCGAATAACCTTATGTTAGGAAGTTGTTAATGTAATCTGGAGCCGGAAAAGCACATATCTTCCTCGTTTGACTATTTTTAGCCAACCAAACTAAGATGCAGGTGGATCAGAAGAACAACGAGAAACTCCGGAGGAGCCATAGAACCTCCATTTTATTTAACCAGCGGGAACAGGAAGCCATCAGGCTCTATTGCGATAAGTACAACATTAAGAACAAATCCAAATTTATGCGTGAGGTAATCATGACGGAGATCCTCCGGAAATTTGATGAGGATTATCCCACGCTGTTCGAATTTGAAAAGCCCAATCTCTTCGTAAACGGGTAGGTTGTTTGTACCCGTACGGATGTCCGATCAGGATATTTGTATGGAAAGAAGGTTAAAGGAGCATGGATCACATAATCTCCATGGAATAGATGATTGCTTCCAGTTGCCTCATCATTACCCGTTTCTTCTGATTGGGATGATACACATACCCATCCACTGTAATGATCCGGTTGCGTTTGGCATCATAGACGGAATGACTTACAAAGGGCCCTCCCATATACCCGTTTTCAAGTTCCCACAATCCTCTGAGTTCGATCACATCCATCCCATTGTTTTTAAGATCATAGGCAATGGGATTATACATCTTGGAGATCGTCATATAGGAGTCTTCCCTGGGCCCCCTGGTATATTTTTTGGTAAAGCTGTTTCTTTCTTCGATGATCTTCGCAACATTCAGGTCTTCCGGTCCGGCGGCAGGGTATTCATAGATCTGGATAACCTGTGATAAATCGGGCGCCTCGATGGACACAGAGGTGTAATCATCCGTGCTGAAATCCATGTTGTACCCCCTTGGAATGGCCAGTCGTATCTGGTGATGTTCAGCGATATCTTTCTGAATGGCCGGATCCTTGGATTCCTTGTATACATCCATCAGCCTGTTGCGGTCATATTGAACCAGAAAACTTTTTATCTGGTCTTCGTTCTCACTGATCAGTTCTTTCAAGGCTGTGGAGGTAGGGGCTTCCAATTGCACCAGGATCTGTGGCTTGGCCCATATATTCTCCCTGTACCGGATTCGGGGTTCCAGTTCTGAAGAAATCGTTGTCAGGACGATGGAACGGTGAAACTGGTAAACTCCATCAAAAGAGGCTGCAGTCACCTGAATCACATCGAAGAAAGGCTCAGACTGCGGAAGCCCAGGATACTCTTCCATCAAAATATCCTGCAGAAGTTCACCCACCGAATTGTTCCAGTTGAACTGGTCCATCACCACCAGCACCTCGCCGGTACCTCCCGTAATGTTGGGCATAATTTTACCGGCCATGCCTCCCTGTGTTTTTGTCGTGTCGCAGGATACGGCAAATAACAGGAAACCCGCGAAGATAAAAAAGCCCGTCCGTTGCAACAGACAGGCCTTATTATTTTGTTGGGTACTATCTCTTCTTCCCATCTTTGATTTTCTTGGTTTCTTCTTCCTCGTCGTCGTCCACTATTATTTCATCGTCAGCATCTTCTGCAGTGGCCTTCTTGAATTCCTTCATTCCCTGACCCACACCACGCATTAGCTCGGGAATCTTGCGCCCGCCAAAAAGCAGCAGAACCAGGAGGACAATCACTACCACTTGCCAGACTCCTATAGCTAGAATTATAAAAGCTTCCATCTAATTCAATAATTTATAAGGTTTGTACTACAAAAATAGCAATATAATTGTTCTATTTCTTAAATAATCCAATGATGTCGTTCAGATTTGCATAAAGCAGCAGGCTCAGGAGGATGATCATCCCTGCTATTTGAGCGTATTCCATGAATTTATCCCCCGGCTTCCGCCCGGTAATTAACTCAAACAAAAGGAACATGACATGTCCGCCATCCAGCGCGGGAATGGGCAGCACATTCATGATGGCCAGGATAATAGATAGAAAGGCTGTCATGTTCCAGAACCGCTCCCAGTCCCAGGTTGAGGGAAATATACTGCCGATTTTTATAAATCCTCCCAGCTCCTCATACGCCTTGGTTTCGGGTTTGAACAGCATTTTCAGCTGCTTCAGATAACTTCCGGAAATTTCAAATCCCCGGTGAATTCCGGCAGGTATGGATTGAAGAAAGGAGTAACGGACCACTACGGATTCAAAAAAGTCGAGATATGACTTTCTTGAGAAGCCAAACAGACCGTCCTTATCTGTGGATGCCTGGAACTGTAAGGTATCAATTCCACGCAGCACAGTCAGGTTGAACTGGGTGTTGGGTTCGCTTCTGGTCAGATCCTTAAACTCATCGTAAAACCGGATCGGTTTCCCATTGACAGCGATGATCCTGTCGTTCAGCTTGATCCCGGCCTTTGCCATGTTGCCGTCTTCCAGCAAACCATCCACTTCACAGGGGATCCTCGGCTCCATTACATACTGTAGTTTCAACAGTTTGGAAGTCATTCCCTTCGGCACATGGACATCCATAACCACCCCGTTTCGTTCTACCTGAATAACTTTGGTATCATCTACAACGATATCATGATGAATGGAAAGCCAGCGATCAACCTTCTTTCCATCCAGCGCCAGGATCTTATCTCCGTTCTGCAGTCCCAGGTCCTTAAATTCCTGCTCAAAACTGTATCCGTAGATCAGGCGGTCCACCGGAACATACTCTTCTCCCCACTTGAAAAAAACAAGGATATAGATCACCAGGGCAAGCAGAAAATTAACCAGAACCCCTCCCAGCATGATCAGGAGC
>CAYRLP010000429.1:0-3457 GCA_964424935.1 uncultured Bacteroides sp. | reverse complement strand
GTCTGATGCAGCATGACATGGTTCAGGACACTGCCCAGGGAATAGCGGGTCTGGCCGGATTCATCGGTGACTGCTGCTTCAACAGCTTCACTGATGGCAATTCCCAGGCTGCCCGGTGTATCCGGATGTTCGGCAAGCACATTTCGTCCTGCCTGGGTTTCGTTGCTGGGACTTGCAACACAGGAAGCTCCCCAGGTTTCCATCATCATTTTCCGGAAAGGTTTCTGATCAAAGCTCACCCGCACCATGAATACCTTGCATTCCATTCCAAGCAGGGAGGTGGCAAATGCGAGGGCACTCCCCCATTGTCCTGCCCCGGTTTCGGTGGTCAGTTTTTTGATCCCGAATTCTTTATTAAAGTAAGCCTGTGCTACGGCAGTGTTGGGTTTGTGACTTCCTGCCGGTGAGAGACTTTCGTTCTTGTAGTAAATCCTTGCAGGTGTTCCCAGGGCTTCTTCCAGTGCATAGGCCCTGACCAGGGGAGCCGGCCTCCATATGCTCAGCATCTCCAACACTTTTTCCGGGATATCGATCCAACGGGCTGTACTTACTTCCTGTTCGATCAGGTTCATGGGGAAAACGGGTGCCAGCATTTCCGGCCCGACTGGTTTTCCATCCGGGCCCAGCGGGGGATTCATGGTACCAGGCATGTCGGCTGCAATGTTGTACCACTTTTTGGGCATCTCTTTTTCGCCCAGGATGATCTTCTTGCTTTTGCTCATAGTAGATTTTTTAGGCTGTTAGTAATTCATTTAGGGTCAAAAAAAAGGGGCAGTTACTCTAAACATGCCCCGTGTATTCTTTATGGATCCGTATTTTCTACATTCCAGTCATCGCTCACGAAGCATCTTCCGGGTTCCACCAGAGCCATCGCCAGCTGATATGATTGGTCACTCTTTTCATTTTTTCATTTGTGCAGGGAAAATTAGGTAATATTTTCAGAATTCCAAACCGCTTTTCTTCTATTTGTACTGAATTAATATACCGGATTTATCCATGGTTCCGGAGCCTCATATTTGCTGGCAGATGCCCATTTGATACCCCGTTGCAGAATCTCCAGGGCTTGAGGTACCTCGAAATCCTCCATAACATGGCCAAGGGAGGTATAAAACACCCGGCCTTTTCCATACATCTTTTTCCAGGCAACGGGCATGGTGCATCCCTCTATCCACGGTGCGTATTTTGCTTCGAACCTGGTAGTAGCAAGAACCTTCATGTTGGGATCCACATGCATGTAGTACTGTTCACTGTGCATATCAAAATCTGAGAGTCCGCTGGTTACCGGGTCCTCGTGGTCGGTCACCTTCACATGGTAGTCAATAACCCCGCCGGGATGCGCCACCCACTGTCCTCCGGTCATGAACTGGTATTCCGTATTCTGACGGAATGAATCGCACAGCCCTCCATGCCAGCCTGCAAGCCCGCACCCCGAAGTCACTGCGTCAAGCAATCCTCGCTCCTGTTCTCTGGTAATTTGAGCCATGGTAAATACCTGGATTACCAGGTCAATTTCATCCATGTAAGCCTTGTCTGCATAAGGGTCCAGGTTTTCAAAGGCTTCCACCACAGCCCCCTCTTTCTCGAGCCAGGGTTTGAGAAGGTCCAGGGATTGAACCGGTTCATGTCCGGTCCAGCCCCCGTAGGTATACAGTATTTTGCGTCCCTCCAGGGAAGGCAGTTCCTTATTCACGGGCAGGGGACCCGAAGTATTGTTATCCCTGGCACTCAGTCCAAGGGACGCTCCAAGGGTAATTACACCCGTGCTGGAAAGAAAGCGGCGTCGGTCAAGTTTCATGGTTTACAATTTGAGTTGCGCATAAATTTAGCCGGAAAATGGTAAGAAACAAAAAAACCCTCCGTGATTGCGGAGGGTTCAGATTAATACGAGATGATATGTTAACTAGATAAGTTTGACATTCACTGCATTTAATCCTTTTCGTCCTTCAGTAAGTTCGAAAGTTACATTGTCGTCTTCCTTGATCTTGTCGATCAGACCAGATACATGGACAAAATACTCTTCGTCGGATTCGACGTCCTTGATAAATCCATAACCTTTGGATTCATTAAAGAATTTTACTTTACCTTCTTTCATTGTGATAATTTGATAATTAATACACTGCAAAAGTAATACAAATTTAGACCAAATACACAATACCGATCAATATTTCAAGATCTATCCGGGGATCAAAAAGTAAAAGACTGTAAAAAAGTGGGAAACGGTCCCTGCCATGACCAGCAGATGCCACACAAGATGATGATAGGGAAACCGGAGAAACTTATAGAACAGGATACCGAGTGTATAACAGCCTCCGCCAATAAGGATCCAGAGGGTTCCCATGAACGGGAGGCTTTTGATCACCGGAACTATGGCAATCAGAATCAACCAGCCCATTCCTGCATAGGATAGGATGAAAAATAGACTGACTCCACGGTTGAAGTTACCCGGGTGCTTCAGGATCATCCAGGTACCCACTATGGCCATGCCCCACTGAATGCCAAAAATACTCCACCCCAAAGGACCTTTAAGGGTAATCAATGCAACGGGTGTATACGTTCCCGCGATTAAAAGATAGATGGCGATACGGTCGATATTAAAAAACAGATTCTTGGTCTTTCCCACAGGCAGGATATGAGTAATGGTGGATGAAAGGTAGAGCAGGATCATGGTAGCACCGAAAACAGAGGTGGTTACCACATGCAGGCTGTTACCCCTGAGGATGGAATAATGTACCATCAGCACCAGGGCGGCTATTGCAAGCAGGAATCCTGAAAAGTGGGAGATGGCATTTGCCAGCTCTTCCTTGCGGGTATACTTTGAGTTTTCCTCCATGGATACAGGATTTCTGCAAAGGTAGGTGCTGTGCGGGAATGTGGACTGTTCAGCGGTCCCGCCATACCCTTATTCATCCCAAAATAAGTATATTTGTTTTGAACCTTTCCCGAAGACCGCAACACAACGCATGAATCGATTCCTCTTTGTCATAGGATTTGCAATGTGGCCCTTTGTCCTGATTTTTGCCCAGGAATCCAGGGTCGACAGTCTGCTGAATCAGGCAGTGGATGTCAGCGATAACGAACTGGCGATTACGTTTTATGAACTTTCGCTGTCGCTTCAGGAGGAGTACCCGGACAGCGCCCTTTATTTTGCAAACCGCGCGGAGCTGATTCTGCAGCGGAACGATCCCGAATCAATGCTCCCCTTTACATATAAAAGCAAAGGAAGGATATATGAGAACCTGCATCTGGTAGAACGGAGCCTGTTTTATTATAAGAAAGCCTATGATGAATTCATCAAGCTGGAAAACCATATGGAGACAGGTAACTGTGCACTGAAAATGGGGAATCTTTACTACGACATGGCGAATTTCAGTGAAGCATATTTTTATTATATGCAGAGCCTGAATGCCTATGAGCGGGAGAATGACCAGCTGGGCATTGCCAGAATGGAGAATAACCT
>CAYRLP010000428.1:0-3457 GCA_964424935.1 uncultured Bacteroides sp. | reverse complement strand
AAAATGTCACAGGTGATATCGTAACCGCTGAAACTCAATTCGGAACCCACATCATCAAGATAGAGAACCAGAGCAGGCCCGTCAAAAAGGTACAGGTGGCCACTATCGTCCGGTCCATTTTTGCCAGCGATGAAACTAATCAGGATTACTACAACCGGGCTGTCAAGTTCAGGGGAAAGGCCACCGACCTGGAAAAATTCACGGAACAGGCCAGGGAATTCGGCCTGGATCCCAGGTATGCTCCCGATATTGAAAAGGATCAGACCACCATTCCCGGCATTGATGATGCGATTCAGATCATCAAATGGGCCTATACTTCAGAGGTAAACAGTGTCAGCAATATTTTCAGTCAGGACGACAAATACATTGTTGCCGTACTTACCGAAGCCCATGAAGAGGGGTATGCGGACCTGGAAAGCGTTCGTCCCGAACTTACCCTGGCTGTTAAAAAGAAGAAGAGGGCCGATAAACTGGTTAAGCAGATGGAAGAGCAACTGGCCGGGGTAACCGACCTTGCTCAATTCGGTGCCGACAATGATCTGAATGTGGGGGAAGCCACACAGATTAAATTTGCAAATACCTATGTGGCCGGTGTGGGGCTGGAACCCTTAATCGTGGGGTTCTCCATGTATCAGCCCCTGGATCAGATCTCCGAACCCCTGGTTGGAGAGAGCGGAGTTTTTGTAATCTCCGTCACCAACCGCACGGAAGAGGTGGTGGCTGATGGTGACCGAACTGCTGCCAGATCCAGACTGAAATACGCCCTGGAATCGCGGAGCAATTATGAGGCATACGATGCACTGGTGGATGCAGCACATGTGAAGGACAACCGGTTGGAGATCTTCTATAACTAGGACTACGTATATGGCAATTCAAAGCTGAACCCAGCGCAAGCACTGGCTAAGGCTTTATTATTGCCATATACTCCGAAGGGAAAGCCTTTCTCATTAAAGACCCAGTTTGCTTCACCCTATAATTATCCGCGGGCATTTATGATGCGCAGCAGCCTGGCATTTTTTTGCGAAGCAAAACAAGCACGCTGCAAGCCTATAAATGCTCGCGGGTGGGTGTCTTTTCTATTTGTGTGTCAGGGTTACGGCACCCAGTTCCATCCCGGTCCAACCCTCGCGCACCGGGTGCAAAGAGATAAACTGACTGCCCGTGTCCCTCAGTACGATTTCCCCCAGGTTCACTTCGATCCACCTCTGGTCCGTAACGGGGACCTCAACAGTAAGTTCCTCCTCACCGGCCTGAAGGGTCAGTTTGCCTGTTTCACCGGCCCGGACCTGTGCCATGACGGCATAGGTTCCTGCTTCATCGGTATGGAACATCCATTCCATCCAGGCTCCGGGATCGGTCCAGTTCGTGATCCTCGCTCCTTCGCCCGATCCTTCCATTATTATATGGGTCCCATACCCCGGGTTATGGATATCGGCGAAATCGGCCGGTAATCTGATCAGGCCGCCGGACCGGGATGGCATATTGCTGGTTACTTCCGGTTTCCCTCTGGTATCCACCACAATCACGGTATTAATGGGATCGGGCATTCGGTCGGGTAATTCAATCGTCACATCGCCGCCTTCCGCATGATAGGAAAGCTTCTTCGAAGGATCAGAAAGGAGGTGTATACCACGGATCCTTGCCGAGAGACCGGGTACATGGAGAAGCCGGTCTTCGGGCCAGTCGAAGACATGCAGGTACAGGGTGGTCCCTTTGTCTGTAACCCGGCTGGTGCATCTTCCCCAGGGTAGTTTGAAAAAGGGGCTGGCCATGGTTCCGTAAATCGATTCCCCGTTTACATCCATCCAACGCCCGATGGCCTGCAGGCGCTCCACGCTTGGTTCGGGTATCTCTCCTTCCGCCGTGGGCCCCACGTTCAGCAAGAGGTTGCCTCCCTTGCTGGCTATATCCGTCAGCATCCGGATCAGTACCGTGTCCGATTTCCAGTTGTGATCGTGCACTTTATAACCCCAGCTGGTATTCATGGTCATGCAGACCTCCCAGTCGTAATCCAGGCCCGTCGGGGGCACATGCTGCTCAGGGGTGGAAAAATCGCCGGGCCAGGGACGGTATAGCCGGTTATTGGTAATCAGATCCGGATACTGGTCCGCCACGGCCTGAAGGGCCTCTGCCGCTTCCAGGGTCATTCCTCTGGGTGTATCCCACCAGAGAATATCCAGGCCCCCGTAGTTCTCCAGGATCTCTTTTACCTGCGGAACGGCTTTCCCTTCAATGTAGTTCATCAGCGGTTCCCTTACCAGATCCGGGTCCCAGTGGGGCTCCCCCTGTTCTATATTCCAGTAGGTTCCGCCAGGTTCGTGCCAGTCCTGTGCCTGGGAGTAGTAAAATCCCAGCCTCATACCCTGTTTCTCGCATGCCTCTGCAAGTTCCTTCAATGGATCACGGTCAAAAGGAGTGGCATCCACAATGTTGTAGCTGCTGGCCTTTGAATGGAACATGGCGAACCCGTCGTGGTGTTTGGAAGTGATCACGATATATTTCATACCAGCCTGTTTGGCCAGACGGACCCATTTCTCCGCATCGTATTTGACAGGATTTAAGGTGGCGGCCAGTTGTTCATACTCTTTTACCGGGATCTCGGCCCTGGCCATGATCCATTCACTGATCCCCGGGATCTCCTCACCTTTCCATACCCCGGCCGGCTGTGCATACAATCCCCAGTGTATGAATAATCCGAAACGTGCGCTCCTCCACCACTCCATGCGTTGATCGCGTTCCGATAAAGGAGGGGCGGTCCCCGGATCCTTTTCGGTTCCGCAGGAAAGGGTCAGTACAGTAAGGAAGACTGAAAGGATTAAGTTTTTCATGGTGACTTGGTTCGAAGTTTCAACAAACAACCCGGAGGACGTCCCGCTGACTCCGGACATTCATGGGCAGATCACGAACATACGGCAACGGGAGGTTCCTTCCAGGTCATAACTAATCTACATTATCATGAAGATAGGAGTTGTCGGGACGTAAACTGGGTCCCTCTTCACCCTCTTCTTTGTTATCGGTCAGACGGTAGCGTGAAACTTCCTTCCCTTCGGAATGCTTCTGCTGTTTGATGGGGATCTTTTTCCGGACATAGGCCGGAACATTCTCCAGCTCCTCGATTTCATCGTCTTCATTACTGCTCAGATATCCCCTGTCTTTAAGTTTCTCATGGGTTTCACGCAGGTTTTTTACACGTTCTGCCAGCTTTTTCTCCCGGAGTTCTGGATCGGTCTCCTTGGACTGCTCCATCAGGATATATTCCTCCGAATCCTCTTTATCGATTACGCTAAAAGAGAGGGAACCCTGGTGGGCCACTGCATTGGAATGACCCTCCGTCCCATCAGAGGCCTTTTCAGATTCGCGCAGCGGCACCTTGTGTTTCTGCTTCCTCCCCACATACACTTCAGGGATGCTGTTCATCCGGAACCCGGTGGCTATGATGGTTACGCTGATATCATTG
>CAYRLP010000427.1:0-3460 GCA_964424935.1 uncultured Bacteroides sp. | reverse complement strand
GTCCAGGTTGGCTCCGAGGCCGAAGCTCAGGGCTTTCCGTTTGAGTCCCGCACGCAGATAGAGGTAACTCCTGTTATGCGAACCCTCCTTCAGGCTGGTATTGTAAATGAACTGCAGCCTGCTGTAAAAGGCCCACTTATCGCCGATGGGGGGCTTGTATTCATATAATCCGAATACCTTGAAATCTGCATCCGCATTCAGGGAAAAGGAAGCCACCGTGACCGTAAGGATCTGACGGGAGGCGTAGCTGTGTTGAAAACCCACGTAAGGGGAGAATCCAATAGCCGTATTCACGCTACCCCCTGCGATGGGAGCGAACCCTTTCCAGAGGTTGTAATAGAGTTGCATGGGCATGGTGATATCCACATCATGTAAATCATCCCATCTGGCACTGAATGTGGCCACCGTGAAAAAGCCCAGCCGGCTTTCCGGGGTGAACGTTTTTTTCAGTACCATCTGGAAATAGAGGTTATCGTGTCCCGGTAGGATCTCCACAGGGATGGGCGGGGCCGGGGCCTGGACCTGGGAATATATTTTCGATGGAAGAATTGCCAAAGCAAATAAACAGGTCACCATTATATTTTTCTTCATTCTTCGTTTCATTTGTCTGATTTATGGGGAAGCAAGCTAGAACCTGTATTTCAGTCCAAGCCGGAACACCTGGGTCTCATAATTATTTTCATAATCGGCGCGGAAGCCCTCCCCGTTAATACTCTGCCGGATCCCGTAGGTGTTCAGGATGTCGGTGGCAGAGAAGCTGACCACTCCTTTTCCTTCCATGATCTTCCAGGAAGCCCCCAGATCCAGGGATGAACGCGTATATTGCCTTCCCTGGGGGATATTCTTGGGAGCCATGTAAAGTGCGGTGAGCTGGAACTCCAGGTTATCATTCACCTTAAACTGGTTGCTTATTTTGGCATCCCATGTGTTCTCTTCCGAAGCGGGAATGTCGAAGGTGTGCACGTATGGGAACCGCAGGTCACCCGTATAGGCATCAATGGCGTTCCGGTAGAAGTTGGCATTGCCGGACAGCTTCCAGAAATCCAGGATCTGCTGGCTGAATACCAGTTCCAGACCCGTATTGGTGGCGGATCCCGTATTGGCATAGATCTTCACTATGACAGCATAATCCGCGTTGGTTGTGTCCGCCGTGTAGATCCTCATATACGGGTCCGTGATGAAGCGGTAATATCCGGCCAGGTAGGCCATCCCCGAATTCCATTTCAATCGGTAGGCCAGTTCAAAGGATTGGGTATACTGGGGACGGAGATAGGGACTGCCTACCTTGAGCAGCTCATGGTCATCCGATTTAGCAAAGATCCGGAGTTCCGGTTCTCCGGGACGGTCGATCCTCCGGTTGTAAAAAGCGGAAAACCGGTGTTTCTGGCTGGGTTTATAGCTGATCCGTACGCTTGGGAAGAGGTCGAAATAATTGTAGGAATCATTTTCCTCATAGTAGATATTGGCGGGATCCATGTTATAATATACTCCTGTGTATTCTGCCCTCAGACCTGCTTCAATATCATAGGCATTTTTCTCGAGTATATAATTTCCATAGGCTGCATAAAGGTTCTCCCCCCAGTCCGACCAGGCCCCCATACCCGGGTAAATAATGGTGTTTTCTCCCGGAGTAACGGTATAGTCAACCGGCAACCGGCGTACCTGGACCTTCCCTCCGGCTTCCAGTCTCCCTGATTTCAAGGGTTTGGTATAATCGGTCTGAAGGCCTATGGTGTGCTCCACAGCCAGGATATTGGTAACATCCCTGCCCACACGATATTCAGAGCTGTCATTGATGTAATAGGTTTCATCCTCCCATCCCCGGGTATACTGGGCCCTTGCATCCAGTTCGTGCCCCGGCTGGTAGAACTTATGGGTGAAATCCACCGCATAGTTCATATATCCTGTAATCTCTTCCTCTCTCCAGTTTATATACCGGTAGCGCTGGTTGGTGGCCACATCGATGTAGGGAACCTGGGCGGTGTCCACATGCTTTTCCCAGTCGTAGATCCCGGAGAGCACGAGTGAATTCTGGTTCCTTAGATTGAATTCCAGGCCACCGTTCACGATATGGTGTTGCTGGGTGCGGTTTTCGGGGACCTGTGAAGTGGTGGCCCGGCCATCTTCGTAAAACCGGGTGGTAAACTCGTTGTTGGGCAGGTTCCTGAGAAGCATGGTTTCCCCGAGGAGGAAGAAATTCATATTCTGTCTCCGGTAATTCATATTCAGGCTGGGGATGTATTTCGAATTGGGACCGTAACTGCCCAGGTCGGTAGGGAGATCTGCCCTGGGCTTGGTCAGTGCTCCAATCCCGTAGGAAAAACCGAGATCCCCGTTAAACCCTTCCTGGGATTCCTTTTTGTAGATTATGTTTATGATCCCGGCCATCCCCCGGGCTTCATACTTGGCCGAAGGATTATTTATGATTTCGATCTGTTCAATATTTGCCGCCGGGATGTTATCCAGTCCCTTCTGGTTCCCAAATCCGGTCAGACTGGATTGCTTACCGTCTATCAGGACTACTACCTTGTCGCTGCCCCGCAGAATCAGTTTCCCTTCCTGGTCCACTGTTACGCCGGGAAGTGTTTTCATGGCTTCCAGGACGGATCCCCCGGACTGGGCAATCATATCCTCCATCTGGTAGGTCTTTTTCTCCATATCCTCAGATACTTCGCTGCGCATCGCCGAAACACTCACCTCTTCCAATGTTTCGGAGACCGGGTAGAGCCTGATTCTGCCCAGGTCGAAATGCAGGTTCAACTCACCAACAAGTAATTCAACCTGTTCATCCTTATATCCCACATAGCTTATGCTGACATTAAACTCCCCATGCAATTCTCCGAGAATAGAAAAGTATCCTTCCTCATTGCTTACACTCCCTGTGATCAGTTCCCCTGTTGAGGCATCTGAGACCGCGATGGATGAAAATGGCAGGGGTACATTGCTTTCCCCGTCAACGACCTGCCCAGCAATGGTGACATCCTGTGCATGCAAAGCCAGGTTCAGGAAGAGCAGAGCAATAAACCAAAGGTGCCTGAAGGGTATGCGGTTAGACGGACCGGACACGGAATACCTGTGTGTTGTCATTGTGATGAAGGGTGTTTTGTCTTTTGATTGACAGGGGAACCAATAGTTTAATTGGCACCCATGGTGTCAGGACCTATCACCTATAACCTTTCCAGGATGGTGGAAACTCCCATACCGCCCCCCACACACAGGGTGGCCAGTCCTGTTTTTACCTTTCGTTTCCCCATCTCGTGCAGCAGGGTAACCAGGATCCTGGTACCGCTTGCCCCCA
This sequence comes from uncultured Bacteroides sp., assembly GCA_964424935.1. Taxonomy (GTDB): domain Bacteria; phylum Bacteroidota; class Bacteroidia; order Bacteroidales. The sequence goes on along the minus strand of CAYRLP010000427.1, from coordinate 162 downwards.
CTGGGTGGCCGAGCGCAATGGCCCCTCCGTTTACGTTGACAATGTCCGGGTTAAATCCCATCTCTCTTTGAACAGCCAGGGCCTGTGCCGCGAAGGCTTCATTAGCCTCGATAAGGTCGATTTCACCGAGGGTGATTCCCGCTCTTTCCAGGGCCCTGGTGG
>CAYRLP010000426.1:0-3462 GCA_964424935.1 uncultured Bacteroides sp. | reverse complement strand
GTTCACTCGGAGCTGGACCGTTCCAGCGGGATCACATATCAGCATCTTCTCCAGATCCCGGATAAGGAGATTGTCTACATGTTGGGCCACAAACTGGATTCCATGATAACACAGGTTCATGGGAGTGAACCGGTATATGAGATGCTGATGATCAAGGGGGAAAACCGCCGGGAAATGCTTCCGGCCATTCCGGCCATTCAACCCATCGAGAACCGCGACCTGACACTCATCGCCTCCGGATTCGGGCATCGCATGCATCCCATCTACAAGATTCCGAAGATGCACAACGGGATTGATTTTTCGGCTCCCGTGGGAACACCCGTCCGTGCCACGGGGGACGGGGTAGTGCAAAGTGTGACACGGTCCGCCCGTGGATTAGGGAACCAGATCGTCATCGATCACGGTTTCGGGTATACCACCCTGTATGCATGCATGGATGAGATGAATGTAAGGCAGGGTGCGGAGGTGAAACGGGGTGACGTTATTGGGACGGTTGGTGATACGGGCCTGAGTGTGGCTCCCCACCTGCATTACGAAGTGCATCTGAACGGAGAGCCCATGAACCCCATAAACTATTTTTTTCTGGAACTTTCGCCCGCGGACTATGAAAGATTGATTATCATTTCAATGATGTCGGGTCAGTCTTTTGATTAATATACATTTTTGGTATATTGCACGCCTATGGAGAGATTTCGATTTAACCCTCAAACCCTGTCCTATCAGAAAATCGAATTGAACCAGGGGCAGAAAATCCTGCGTTTCCTGGCTTTCCTGGGACTCACCCTCTCCGTAACCCTTGCTTTGCTTCTCTTCAGGGACGGTTATCTGAATTCTCCCCGCTCCGAGAATCTTGAGGCCCGGCAGCATGAGATCACTTATGAACTGAATCTGATGAACCAGGACCTGAACCGGTATGATGACCTGCTCGATCAGGTGGCCTTTAACGACGACCACATCTACCGGGTCTATTTCGAAGCGTCGCCCTGGTCCATCCGAAGTGTGGGAGTGGGCGGGGCTCCCAGATACGATTGGTTGAGGCAGTATAAATACGAAGGCCTGTTATCCCAGACCTATTCCAACATGGACCAGGTTGAGCGGAAACTGGTGATGCAGTCCACTTCCTTTGATGAGGTCATCGACCTGGTCTGGAGCAAGGAAGAATGGATGGCAGCAAGGCCCGCCATTCAGCCCATCGGGATGAAAGACCTGGTCCGCTACGGTTCTTCATTCGGAATGCGGATGCATCCCATCCTGAAGGTGGTCCGGCCGCACGAAGGGATCGACCTTACCGCTCCCCGCGGAACCAATATCTATGCCACAGCCGACGGCGTGATCCTCCAGGCAGGTTACCGGGCCGGGGGATTCGGCAAGAAAGTACTGATCGACCACGGATATGGATACCGTACCCTGTACGGACATTGTGATGAAGTCCTGGTGGAGCCCGGACAGGAGGTGAAAAGGGGAGAGGTGATTGCCAGGGTGGGAAGCACGGGATTGTCCAAATCGCCTCATCTCCATTATGAGGTACATGTGAACGGCCGCCCGGTAGACCCCGTGGATTATTATGCCAACGACCTTTCAGCCAGTGAGTTCGAACGTATGATCGAGATGCTCTCCAACGCCGATCCTTCTTTTGATATTAACTGATTCATGAGATTTCCTTTGAAGCTGGTGGCGGCAGGATGGTTCGCGTGCTGCGCCAGTTGGGTACTGGCACAGGAACCGGACAGTCTGCGTCAGGCAGGAGAGGACAGCCTTAAGGAAAGGGGCCCTGTCTATCTTCCCGGTCCCACCCCCGAATACTGGAGCCCTCAAAACCTTGGTGAACTCCCGGAACCGGGGATGGTACCCGATACACTTGCAGGGATCGATACCATTCCCCTGCAGGCCGCTTCCCCTGCGCTGACCGATTCCATGCTCTGGAGTTACCTCGACCGGGAAGAACAGCTGAAGCAGGCGGCCAGGACAATCATTGGAACGGGGGACATAATGCTGGGGACCAACTACCCTTATGAATCTTATCTTCCTCCCGGCCAGGACTGCAGCCCCCTGCTGAGGCCGGTGCACGAAGTGCTGCGTTCCGGGGACCTGCTCTTCGGAAACCTGGAAGGAGGATTCTGCTCCGAGGGGGGGACTCCCAAGGCATGCAGGGACATGTCCCATTGCTATGTGTTCCGAATGCCGGACCATTTCCTGTCCTGTATCAAGGGAGCGGGATACGATGTGCTGAGTGTGGCCAACAACCATGTGAACGATTTTGGTCCGGAAGGCAGGGCCCAGACAGCGGCGCTGCTCGATTCGGCAGGGATTGCCTATGCGGGTTTCGTGACCCATCCCTGGAGCCTGTTCGAAAAGGATGGTGTGCGTTACGGATTCGCGGCTTTTTCCCCCAACCAGGGGACCATGAGCATTATGGATTACGGAACCGCGGCAGAGATTACCGCCATGCTCGATTCCCTGGCCGATGTGGTGATCATATCCGTTCACGGGGGAGCCGAAGGAAAGGAACATCAGCATGTAGTGCAGGGGGATGAAGAATATCTTGGGGAAAACCGGGGCAGTGTCTACCGGTTCGCCCACACGGTGGTGGAAGCCGGAGCCGATGTGGTATTCGGTCATGGTCCCCATGTCACCCGGGCAGTGGAACTTTACAGGGACCGGCTGATCTGTTACAGCCTTGGCAACTTCGCCACCTATGGCCGGTTCAACCTGAACGGTCCCAACGGCATTGCCCCCATCATCAAGGTGACCGTTAACGGGGAAGGGGAGTTCATGCGCGCGGAGGTGGTGCCCATCCATCAGTTGGGGGAAGGGGGACCCCGGATCGATCCGGAGGGAAGGGCCATTGCAAAATTAAAGTCACTGACGGAATTTGATTTTCCGGAACAGGATCTGGTCGTGGATGCCGACGGGATTCTTTGGAGAAGGTGAGTAAAACAAAGCTTATTCTGTTTGATTCTACCTTGGAAATGTTTTAAATTGAAAACCTGTTTTTGATAAAGGAAAGCACATGCCCTATAAGGAAGTCAAAGTTGAAAAGCTCTATTACACCATAGGGGAGGTGGCGAAAATGTTTGATGTTAACACCTCTCTGATACGCTACTGGGAGAAGGAATTTGATATCATCAAACCCAAAAAGAACAAGAAAGGGAACCGGCTGTTCACCCAGAAGGATATCGATAATTTCCATATTATCTTCCATCTGGTCAAAGAGAAGGGAATGACCCTGAAAGGGGCCAAGAAGAAAATGAAGGAGAACAAAGAGGATACGGAACACAATTTCGAAATTATCCGGTCCCTGGAACAGATCAAGGAGATGCTCACAGATCTGGTGACATGATCGCTCTAAGGGAGATTATAGGCTATCTGGAGAGCCTGGCACCACTTTCCCTCCAGGAATCATACGATAATTCAGGCTTGCAGGTCGGGGACCCCGGCATGGAAATTAGCGGGGTCCTGGTG
>CAYRLP010000425.1:0-3469 GCA_964424935.1 uncultured Bacteroides sp. | reverse complement strand
GGCCTATCCGGGGGAGCATCCCTATCTGAATTTCTCGGCCATGCCGGAAGGTTCCACAGACAGGGGTATACAGCTCACAGCTCGTTACTGGTATATCCGGGGATTTGAAATTGCGAATGCCAAGGACAATGGATTGATCATAGACTCCGGACATTTCAATATCATTGAGAACTGTGTATTCCGTAATAACGGGGATACAGGTCTGCAGATCAGCGGAGGGAGTGCTTACAATGAGGTGATCAACTGTGATTCCTATTTCAACAGGGATCTGACACTGGAAAATGCCGACGGTTTTGCTGCAAAACTGGATATAGGAAAAGGGAACCGGTTTATCGGATGCCGGTCATGGAACAATGCGGATGATGGATGGGACCTGTATGAAGGCCAGGAACCGGTTGAGATCCATTATTGCTGGGCATTCAGGAACGGGTATCTTGAGGATGGGTCCCCGGCCGTACCCAACGGGGATATGAACGGCTTTAAACTGGGCGGTAATTATGTGTCAGCCGATCACCTGGTGACCCACTCCATTGCTTTTCACAATGGTGCCAAAGGGTTTGACCAGAACCACAATAACGGTGATATTACGCTGTTGAACAATACTTCATGGATGAACGGCACCTATTATACCAAACCCAATTACAATTTTCCCGTCGGACAGAATATATTCAGGAACAATATATCATTTCTGAGCACCAGTAATGACCAGCTTTCATCAGGTGTCTCGGAGCATAACAGCTGGGAAGGATATACAGTAGACAGTACCGATTTCCTGAGTCTCGACACTGCACTGGCCGTTATTGCAAGGAAACAGGACGGGAGCCTGCCGCAGGCCGACCTTTTGAGACCCGCTCCCGGCAGTGACTTGATCGACGCCGGTGTGGAGACAGGTTTCCCTTATTCGGGACTGGCCCCTGACATTGGGGCAAGGGAGAGTGAAGAGGCCCCTGGCGCAGGTGACTGGATCACCCTGGTGACCGTCCGGTCCGCCTATGGAATAACAGAACCGTCAAGCGGGATCTTCCCGAAAGGATTTATTTTGACCGTGGAGGCAATCCCCCATGAAGGATACCTGTTCAGTTCATGGAAAGGGAGTATAGAATCGGTGGAAAATCCATTGATCCTTGCAGCCGATACGAATATTTTCCTGGAACCGGTTTTCATGGATGATACCTCCTCTGCGAACGGGGTGGATAATATAATGGCCGGTCCGGCACTGAAGATCTATCCCAACCCGGCCAGTGACCATGTAAGGCTTGTTTTCAGCGGAGACCTGAACGGAGAAGGTCTGATCCATGTCATGGACCTTCTGGGAAAACGAGTGATGGAGAAGCAGATAGAGGTGAATGAGATGGAGGAAGGAACAGACCTTGATATTTCGCAACTGAAGCCAGGTATTTATATTGTCAGTTTCTACTGCTCCCAGAGAAGCTGGCACTGCAGACTGATTATTGCACGGGATGGATAAGACGGTTCAGGGCAAGCTCATAATCACCGGTCTTTTGACTGCTCTGCTGACCACCTCCTGTTTACCCCAGGAAAACACCGGTGCTATCGGGTGGGCATCCTACGGGGAAGAGGTCGTGGGTGGAGGCAATGCACCGCCTGTCCGGGTGAGGAACAGGGAACAGTTCCTGGAAGCCACTGGTGAACCCGGCCGGGTGATCCTGGTGGAGGATACCATTGAATTGATAGATGGTGAACGCATTGATATTAAAGCGGATCACCTGACCATTGCAGGTGTCGGGACCGGTGCCATGCTCCGGAACGGTGGCATAAGCATTTCCGGGAACAACATCATTGTACGAAACCTGAGCATCGGTGATTCCTACCGGGATGGTCACTGGCCCGGCAAGGGCAATGCAGATACGGACGCCATCACTATCTATGGAACACATGTCTGGATAGATCATTGCGAATTGTTCCACAGCTTTGACGGACTGGTGGATGTCTCATCCAGGGGAAGATCACATACAGGGGACCTGATCACGATCTCATGGACAAAATTCTATAACCACAACAAGGTAATGCTGATCGGGAGCAATGATCAATGCAGTGCCTGCAGGGGCAAACTCAGGGTTACCGTGCACCATTGCTGGTTCGATGGCGCCTCCCGCTTCTATGACACGGTGGACAGGAAGTGGTACAGGATCCAGCAGCGAATGCCCAGGGTGAGGTTCGGTGACGTGCATGTATTTAACAACTACTATGAGGATGTAGGGGATTATGCCGTTGCTGCCAGGTTTGAATCAAGGCTTTATGTGGAAGGGAATTATTTCAGGAACCTGCGGGATCCACATATCATACGGGATACCGGAATGGGTGAAAAAGATCCGGAAATGGTAGTGGTGGATAATCTGTATGACAACGTGAAAGGAGAACGGGCAAACAGTGGCAGATCTTTTCAGCCGGACACCTATTACAGATACGATCCTGACCAGGCAGGGGACCTTCCGGTCACGATTATGAATTTTGCAGGGAAATTCAATCCGGAAGAAAACCGGTCGCCGGTTGCACGACCGGATACATTTCATGTGCAGGAGGAAACAGAATTCTCATTGACCCTGCTGGCAAATGATTATGATCCGGATGGCGATTCCATCCGGATCGCAATGATAGAGGGGCCCGATCAGGTCAGGATCGTTACCTATCCCGGCCATATTTTATTCAGGTCGGACCATGCGGGCACCTACAACTTAACCTACCGTTCCATCGACTTCAATGGGGGCGTGGCCGAAGGAACCACTACAGTTATCGTTGAAGAGAAAACAGAATAACCAAGAATATCCTGACTAAGTCAAATCCAGTTATAGAAACAATGCAACAAACCATTCAAATATCAACCACCGATCGCAATGGCCTCTACGACATCACCCGGCAGTTGGAGGCAATCGTGGCTAAATCAGGCGTACAGACCGGCCTGGTGAATGTCTATGCCCAGGGTGCCACTGCAGCCATAATGATCCAGGAGAACTGGGATGATTCGGTGCAGCGGGATGTGGTAAGTTTACTGAACAAGCTGATCCCGTCCGGAGTCTGGGAACACGATGCCCAGGACAACAACGGGGATGCCCACCTGAAAGCTGGGATCGTAGGCCCCCAGGAAACCATCCCCATTGTGAACGGTAAGATGGGGCTGTCCACCTGGCAGAATATATTCCTCTGTGAGTTTGATGGTCCGCGGAGTACGCGGAACATCATGGTCACTGTCCTGTCGCTTTAGGAGGCGCTGAACATTCTTCTTGCCCGGTTTCAATATGGCCAGCCCGAAGATTGCCGGGCCGGCCCTGAATATATCACAACAAAAGATTTACAGTGGACTCAGGTAAGATCTAGGTTTATTTTTCCAGCCATTCCTTCACCTTATCGGAATCAAGTGACTCTTTTGGTTCAACAATTCCCACAAGTTTTCCGTTTTCGTCAATCATGTATTTCTGGTAGTTCCATGCTACCTCAGTATCCATGGTCC
>CAYRLP010000424.1:583-3475 GCA_964424935.1 uncultured Bacteroides sp. | reverse complement strand
TCCCGGATCCGTTTGCAGCTGGGTGAATCCAAGGAGGGGATCCTGCTGACCAAGGGAGGATTCTACCAGACCACGGGCGGACAATGGGTCTTTGTCCTGGATAAATCGGGAGAGTTTGCTGTGAAACGCGATATAAGCATCGGGCGGCAGAATCCCAGGTACTATGAGGTGCTCGGCGGACTGGAACCCGGTGAGAAGGTCATTGTCTCCTCCTACCAGAACTATGCCGATCACGACAAGCTGATCCTGAAGTATAACCGCTAAAGCTGAAGTGATGAAGAAAATATTCCGGATATCCTTTGTCCTGCTGGCCACATCATCTATGGCCTGGGGACAACAGAGTACACCCTGGAGCCTCGAAAGGTGCATAGATCAGGCCATCCAGTACAACCTGCAGGTGAAACGCCAGGAGCTGGTGTTGCATTCAACGGAACAGGACCATCTGCAGAGCAAGATGGACCTGCTTCCCAGTTTGAACGGTAGAATTGAGTATCAACTGGGAGCGGGCCGGGTACTGGACCGTGGTACCTACGAGTGGAAGAATGCCACCGTGAGCCAGGGTGACCTGGGTGTGCAGAGTGATCTGACGCTTTTCAACGGATTGCAGTCGTTTAACAGCATGAAAATGTACAAGGCCAACTACCAGATGAGCCTGGAGGACCTGGAAGCCATGGTGGATGACATTACCATCCAGGTGATGACCGGCTACCTGGACCTGTTAAGGAACCAGGAGCTGGTGGAGGTGGCTGCGATGAAAGTGGAGGTGACCAGGCAGCAGGTGGAACGCATGGAACAGCTGGTGGAGGTGGGAAACGAACCCAAGGGGAAACTCCTGGAGGTGAATGCCCAGCTTTCTGCAGCCAAACTAACCCATACCCAGGCGGTGAACGCCAGGGATATTGCCAGGCTCACCCTGATGCATGTCATGAATATGACGGAAGATGAAGGGTTTGATATTGAAATTCCGGTACTCCCTGATCCCTCCACGGTGGTGATCCCGGAGTTCGACTCGGTCTTCCAGTATGCCCTGGAAAATCTGCCCCAGATCAAGAGCAAGGAGTACGGGGTGGAAGCCATGGAGCGGAACCTGGCCGTTCAGCGGGGACAGCGTTCTCCCCGGCTCTATGCAAGCGGTTTATTCTATTCAACATACAGTGACGGGCTGATCAATCCCCTGGATCCCGATCCCAGTAATCCCACCATGGATTACCCCCTTAAGGAGCAAATCACAAACAACCAGTACAAGCAGGTCTCCATGGGACTCAGTATCCCTATTTTCAACCGCTGGCAGACTCAGACCGGTATCAATAAAGCGAAGATTAATCTTCAGGATGCGGAGTTCCAGTATGATAATGCGGTTCTGATTTTGCAGCAGACCCTCCAGCAGTATCATACGGAAGCTGTGGCAGCGGCTGAGAACTACCGCTCGGCCACGGAATCGGTGGCCAACAGTGACGAAGCATTCCGCTTTGCAGAAGAGCGGTTCCGGGTGGGGACCGGTACGGCGCTGGAAATGCAGGAGGCAAGAAATCAGCTCTATGAATCCACTGCCGATATGATCACATCCAAATATGTACTGATTTTCTACTCAAGGATCCTGGATTTTTACATGGGTAAGGACATCCTGTTTTAGGAGATAAGGGTCGGATCCTACGGGCGGTCCGCTTCATAGACCAGCTCCCCTCCGGAATAGGTCATCAATACCCGGATCCCGTACAGGGTGCTGTCCGGGGCACTCATCAGATCTTCGCCGGTGACAACCAGGTCGGCCAGTTTTCCGGGTTCGATACTTCCTTTCCGGTCCTCTTCAAATCCGCTTTTGGCGGCCCAGATGGTCATGGCACGAAGGGCCTGTTCCCTTGTGAGGGCATTTTCCGTCTGGAATCCTTCCTCCGGGTACCCCTGCTGGTCCTTGCGAACCACTCCGGCATAAAAGCCGAAGAGGGGGTTGATCTGTTCCACCGGAAAGTCGCTTCCGTTGGGCAGCCAGCCATTCTGTTCCAGTAACTGCCTGAAGGCGTAGGCACCCCTGATACGTTCAGGGCCCACCCGGTCTTCGGCCCAGTACATATCGGAAGTTGCATGGGTGGTCTGCACGGACGGGATGATGTTGAAATCCCCGAAATAGTGAAAATCGTCCGGATGGATGACCTGTGCATGTTCTATGCGCCAGCGGCGGTCGTTCTTCCCGCCCAGGATGGAGGCATAAAGCTTCAGGGTCTCCCGGTTGGCGGCGTCACCGATGCAGTGTGTGGCCACGGCAAAACCATTCTGGTATGCCCTCCGGCAATCTTTCTCCAGCTCTTCCAGGGGGGTAACGAAGAGGCCCAGGTTCCCGGGATCGTCCGAATAGGGTTCAATCATCCGGGCCCCCCGTGAACCCAGGGCCCCGTCAGCAAACAGTTTGATGGTGTTTACCGTCAGGTATTCGGTCCGGTAAGGGCCCTTTTCCACAAAGTGGGTGAAATTCTCCCCGGAAGGCGAGAGCCAGGTATTCATACGGATCTTCAGGGCACCTGCCTGCTGAAGGGAGTCGATCAGCTGCACCACCTCCATGGAGAGACCCGCATCGTGCACCGAGGTCAGGCCCACGCTGAAACAGTTCTTTTCGGCCTGCTGAAGGGCCAGGACCATCTCTTCCCTGGTGGGGGACGGGATGTGGGATGACACCAGGGAGATGGCATTGTCAACAAGGATGCCGCTGGGTTCCCCGTTTCGCAGCAGGACAGCTCCGCCTTCCACGTTGGAACCGGCCGTAACACCGGCTATCTCGAGAGCGGCCGAGTTGACCCAGGCCGCATGCCCGTCAATGCGCCGGAGCAGGACGGGAATGTCGGGGAAGTGTTCATCCAGGACGGATTTATCCGGAAACTCCTTCACCTCCCAGTCGGT
>CAYRLP010000424.1:0-573 GCA_964424935.1 uncultured Bacteroides sp. | reverse complement strand
ATCCAGGTGCCGGGATGCTTCTCCCGGAACGCTTCCAGGATCTCCAGGATCTCCTCCACGGATCCGGTTCCCGTCAGATCAACCGCATTCAGATTCATTCCATAACCGAAAAAATGACAGTGTGCATCGATCCAGCCCGGATATACACAGGCGCCTTTCAGATCACGGACGTCCTTTGCCCGGTAATCACCGGTGATCTCCTTCGTGCTTCCAACCGCCAGGATACGATGGTCTTTAACTGCAATGGCCTCTGCCGTGCTGAATGCCTGGTCCACGGTATATACGGTCCCGTTGGTCAGAATCAGGTCGGCCTCGTTCTGCGGTACGCTGCAGGAGACGAACATCAGGGAAAGAGCCGCCATAAGGCTTGTGCTTGTATGCATGGTTTTTCGCTTTGAAACAAAAGTAGTATTCTCACATTATTTTCCCCATTTTTGCGTTAAGAACTACAACATGAGGGGAATTCGCAGCTTATTGGGTCTGGTCCTGGTCGCCGCAGCACTCTTTTTTTCGTGCCAGCCGGAGCGGAACTACATTGAGGACCGGGATGCAGGACTGGAATTCTCCCTGGAT
>CAYRLP010000423.1:0-3478 GCA_964424935.1 uncultured Bacteroides sp. | reverse complement strand
ACATGTAATTAAATTACTTGATACCCTGCCTATAGGATATGGAGCCATGATCACTGAAAGCTTTCTGGCGGTTCTGGTTATTGTGGCAGCCGGGGCCGGACTCGGTATGGGACTGGAAACCGATGCAGGTCTGCTGCACGGTGTGGATGCCTATCACCATCATTACGCATCCTGGACCTCTGCGAACGGTCTGACTGCTAAACTGGAAGCGTTTATCTTCGGTTCTGCCAACCTGATTTCCTCCCTGGGTATCCCGGTTCGATACGGTGCTGCTTTTGTGGTGGTTTTTATTATCTCTTTCGCCAATACAACCCTTGACTCGGCAGCACGTATCCAGCGGTTCTCCCTGCAGGAGATTTTTACAAGCCGGCAGGGGAAGATCCGTAACCCCATGAACAACCGCTATGTGGCAACAGCGCTGATTGTAGCAGCTGCTTCCGCTATGACTTTCTATAAGCCCGGGGGACAGGGGGCCATGGTCCTCTGGCCCCTGTTCGGCTCCCTGAACCAGCTGATCGGGGCCCTTGCACTGGGAGTGGTTACGGTATACCTGGCTGCAAAGAAAATTCCCATCTGGTATACCCTGCTTCCCATGCTGGTGATCCTGGTACTGACCCTTTGGGCCATGGTGGAGAACCTGATTGGCTTTTTACATGAAGGGGAGTGGTTGCTTGTTGTGCTTTCCGCCATTATCTTCGGACTAACTGCATGGCTGACCCTGAGCAGTCTGGTAGTTCTCCGGAAAAAAGCCATTCCCGGGTTAATATAGGATGGTAAAAGGTCCCAGCGGTTCCGGGTCCTTCTCCTGAATATCGACCCGTTCCACCCAGCTATAGGCGCTTCCTTCCCTGCACCAATGGATGAACCGGGTACATTTGGCCGCATCTCCCCGGATCATGATCCGGACGGATCCGTCAGCCAGGTTCTCCACCCAGCCCCTCAAACGAAGCGACCGGGCTTTCCTTCTGGCGGCTGCCCTGAATCCCACACCCTGGACCTTTCCGGAGATCTTCAGTTCGTATTGACTGTTCATATCCTTTGCCTGTGAAACAAATTTAGCGTAAACTTGTGAACAAGCCAGCAAGTCCTCGTGTTTCACCTGTATGACAACCGGTTCATGAAAAGCTTGAATTTCAGCATCATCCTGCTTGTTCAGCTTGCAGCTGCTTCATTTTTACCCTTCAGCGATCTGAAGGCCCAGCACAGCTTCTACGATTTCACGGTGGAGGATGTGTATGGCAATGAGTTTGACCTGGCCCAGCTGCAGGGTAAAAAGGTGCTGGTGGTCAATACTGCCTCCGAATGTGCACTGACTCCGCAATACGAAGGCCTGGAGCGATTATACCGAAGGTTCGGGGGCGAAGATTTTGTGATCCTGGCCTTTCCCTGCAACGATTTTGGAAAACAGGAACCGGGCACCAACAAAGAGATCGCGGCTTTTTGCATCGACAGATACGGGGTAACCTTCCCGGTCATGGCCAAGATCCATGTAAAGGGGGAGGAGATGCATCCCCTGTACAAATGGCTTACCGAAGCATCGGAAAACGGGGTGGAGGAAAGCAAGGTAAGCTGGAATTTCCAGAAATACATGATCAATGAAGGGGGATATTTGCTGGGAAATGTTGCTCCCTGGAAAAAACCCGAATGCAGAGAGATCATCTCCTGGCTCAGTGAGCAATGAATTCTCCTGATATTTTCTACTTTTGCCCATGAGCTGAATTACCTGAATATGCTGAGGATACTTGTTGTTGATGATATCTATACCAATCGTTACCTGCTTTCAGAATTGATCAGGCTATCAGGGTATGAGCCTGTAGAAGCCGTGAATGGAGAGGAAGCCATTGAAATTCTGAAGAACCAGGAGATAGATATTGTATTTATGGATATTGAAATGCCGGTGATGAACGGAATCGAAGCCACCCAGTACATCCGGAAGGAACTGGCCCCCGGTGTGAATGCCATTCCAATCATTGCGCTGACTGCACACAATCCGGACCTCTTTTTTGAAGATTTTTCGGAAGCTGGATTTGATGAACTAATTACCAAGCCTTTTTCGGTGGAGAAGATCCGGGACAAAATCAAGAATTTTGTCCTTTAGTCCCGACGGATCAGGACGGTGTATGGATCAGCTTCAGGATCTCTTCCAGGGCCATCCGGTCCACCTCATCAAATGAACCCGTGCGGTCGGAATCCACATCGAAGACAGCCACAATTTTTCCACTTGGATCAAATACGGGAAGGGTAATCTCGGATCTGGACCTTGAATCGCAGGCAATATGTCCCGGGAAATCATGGACATCGGGGACTACAACAGGGGCGGCACCGTTTACAGCGGCCCAGCAGACCCCTTTATCTTTTTCAAGTTCCTGGCATGCCACCGGACCTTGGTAGGGTCCCACGACCAGCCTGTCCTCCTTGCACATGTAAAAACCGGTCCAGAAGAAGTGGTCCATCTTATGGTGGAGCACCGCACAAATGCTGGCCATTCTCGCCAGCGGATCACGGGTATGGGGCAACAGATCCTCCAGCTGTCTTTGAATCCGCAAATACCGACCCTTTTTCTTTGTATCCACCATTAATATTTATGAATCTGAGCTCTCAAAAATAGGAATTATTATCTTTGCCGCTTCATTTTAAGGATGCACATTAACCAGGAAATAGAAAGAAGAAGGACCTTCGCCATTGTCAGTCATCCCGACGCCGGGAAGACCACACTGACAGAGAAGTTCTTGCTTTTTGGCGGAGCCATCAACGTGGCAGGAGCCGTGAAGTCCAATAAGATCAAAAAGACAGCCACTTCCGATTTCATGGAGATCGAGAAGCAGCGGGGGATATCCGTGGCTACTTCGGTCATGGGATTTGAATACGGAGGGAGAAAAATCAATATCCTGGATACGCCCGGACACCAGGATTTTGCGGAGGATACCTACCGGACACTGACCGCTGCCGACAGTGTGATCATCGTGATCGATGCGGCCAAAGGGGTGGAGGAACAGACCAGGAAACTGATGCGCGTTTGCCGGATGCGGCATACGCCGGTCATGATATTTGTGAACAAGCTGGACCGCCCGTCACTGGATCCCTTTGAACTGCTTGATGAGATTGAAAAAGAGCTTGAAGTACAGGTTCACCCCCTGAGCTGGCCCGTGGGCATGGGTTCTGATTTCAGGGGTGTTTACAACCGCTATGAACAGACCTTCCGATCCTTTAAAACCATGGATAAGCAGACCATTGGACAGGTTGTTGAGTACAGGGAGCTGGAGGATCCTGAATTCCACAAGCATATTGCACCCCATGGGGCCAGGCTGCATGAGGATCTTGAACTGATCAGCGGCGTCTATCCGGAGCTGCATACCGAGACCTATCTGGCAGGCAAAACGGCTCCGGTATTCTTTGGAAGTGCCCTCAATAACTTCGGTGTAAAGGATATTCTGGACTGTTTTATCCAGATGGCCCCATCCCCGGGTCCGGTCCAGAC
>CAYRLP010000422.1:3178-3500 GCA_964424935.1 uncultured Bacteroides sp. | reverse complement strand
TCTACGGTCAGTGAAAAGCGGGCAAAATCAGGTTCCCTGGGCTGGAATGTTTGCAGGTTAAAACCCACTCCGGCCACCGGGTACCAGAACAGCTCGGGGGTGAGCAGCAGGTAATCCTGGTGGATGATTCCCGGTTTTTTATCAATGGCTCCCACCATGATACGCTTGCTGGCATTGACCTCTTCCCGCGGGATATCCAGGTAGGCAACGGATTCTTCAGGTACCCCGTGGTAGTAGATATTCACACCGGTCCTCCGACCCGCTTCCAGTCCCCCGTCAGGAATAAGCATGAGAAGCTGCCGGTTCCTGACATACTCCATCG
>CAYRLP010000422.1:1167-3168 GCA_964424935.1 uncultured Bacteroides sp. | reverse complement strand
CGAGTGACATTTAATCATCCCAGGGATGCGATTAGAGCGGGGATTGGTATGGTTCACCAGCATTTTATGCTAATTCCCGCATTTTCAGTTGCTGAAAATATCATTCTGGGGAATGAAGCAGCCGTCAGCCGATGGCCTGTTGCACTGAATATGACCCAGGCTGCTGCGGATATTGGCCATCTGGCAGAAGAATATGGACTGATGGTCGATCCGGAAGCCCGGATTCAGGGTGAACAGCAGAGTGTCGAGCCGGTAGTCGTTACGGTTTTCAACACGGATTCCGGAGTAAATCTGCAGTGATTTCCCGTGCCGGGTTACCTGCAGGGTATTGGACAGGACATCGGTTAGGTGCTTGCCCACATAGCGATTGTTCAGATCCAGGAAGGCTTCCCGGTCCCGGTCCTGATTCTTATAATGGTTGAAGTAAAGTGAACCCACGAACAGTCCGGCTGCAACAAATCCTAAAAATCCAAAGAAGTTGAGTGCGTTCCATCGGCCCGTTTGCGGGAGGCGCTGCAGAAAACGGATGGTGGCAAAGATGAATCCGGTGCCAAGAAGAAAATAGGAGAGTCGGTGCAACAGGATCAAACGCAGGTCGGCAAATCCGATGAAGTCCGAATAGACCATGGGGAGGTTGAATGCCATATAATCCAGCATACCGTAGGCCTTATCCTGAAAGTAAAAAAGGGTCAGGCCGATGTAACCCAGGAGTACCAGAAAGGTAACCGCCTGGCTTCGGAACAGGATCATCATAAAAAAGGATAATCCCAGAATGAAGACCAGGGTTGGAATGGTGATCAGAAGGGGATAGTATAAATAGGCAGACCATTCAATGGGGACATCCTGCCGAATCAGGTTAAAAATCAGCGTCAGAACCAGGGCCAGGAGAACCAGTCCCACAAACAGTACCAGGATACCCAGTGTCTTTCCCACCACATACTCACCGTTGGTGAGGGGCCGTGCATAGATTACCTCGGTGGTATCCAGTTTTTTATCCCGCTTAAGAAAGTCAGACGCCAGGAACACCGCGATAATAGCCTGAGCAACATTAATAAAAAGCACATTGATATAAGGAAGGTTGGCAGCAATGGCACGGAAAGTCCATCGGGCATCATCGTGCCCCCCGTAAAAGCCCACATTGGTTCCGAACAGGATCAGCAGGGCCAGGATGGCAAAGATCCTGAAAAACCAGCTTCTGAAGAGCGTTTTGCTTTCATAGGTTGCTACGTTCCATATGTTGATCAGGTTCATGTCAGGTTCCAGTGCTCCAGTTTGACGTCCATATAATGAACATAGGCGTGCTCCAGGTTGGGTTCCACCTGGACCGCCCGGATCGAGTCAGGTTTTTCACCGACAAACTGTACCTCCCAGCCTCCCCCGGACGGAATGGTGGATATGATCGGGACCTCGCTCTTCAGGAACTCATATTCTTCCTGGCTGATTTCAGCTCTCCACACATATCCTTTTGCTTCTTCCACCAGTTGATCCGGGGTGCCATGGTAGATCAGGGTACCCTCATTCAAAAGGGCCATCTGGTTACAGGTGCTGGAAATGTCTCCTACTATATGGGTAGATAGAATGATAATGGTTTCGGAACGGCCCAGATCAGACAGGAGGTTCCGGAAACGGATCCGCTCCTCGGGATCCAGTCCGGTAGTGGGCTCGTCCACAATGATGATCGTGGGATTGGCTATCAATGCCTGCGCAATGCCCAGCCTTCGCTTCATCCCCCCGGAAAGCTTATTGGCCATCCGGTTCCTGAACTCATACAATCCAACACTTTCCAGCATCTCATCCACCCTTTGGTTACGATCCCCTTTTGATTTCATTCCGGCCAGCCGGGCTGCATAGTCCAGAAATTCCCAGGAGCGCAGCTTAGAAAAAAACCTGAAATCCTGCGGGAGATATCCCACCATTCTGCGTATCTCTTTCCGACAGGAGCTGATATCCTTCCCGTTGACCAGAACCTGCCCGGAGGTAGGCTGCATCAGGGTCACGAGA
>CAYRLP010000422.1:0-1157 GCA_964424935.1 uncultured Bacteroides sp. | reverse complement strand
CCAGCACCATTGGGACCCAGGAGACCGAACATGCCATCGCTGATGCTCAGATTCACATCATCCAGCGCTTTAAATCCGCCGGAATAGATCTTGGTCAGGTTTTTAATTTCTATATTCAAGGTGCAAAATGCTTAGCAGGAAGGTTACGTGGATTTTGACTTATTCGACGCATCAAGGTTTAATGGTGTTACATGCTAAAAAGAAGACCTAAATTAAACCTTTTTTAAACAGATCTATCATAGGATCGGTACGATCAAACAATAAAAATGAAGAAAATGAAAAGAGCAGCAAATTTCAGCAAGATTGGCCTTGTACTCCTGGCATCTCTTCTGGCTCTGAATCTTTCAGCCCAAAACCCGGGCGGTCCTCCAGGACCCGGTGGGCCCGGCAGAGGATTCGGGATGAGCGAAGACGATATCAAGGAGCGTGTGGCTAGTACAGCCCAGACTCTGAAAATGACTGATGAACAGCAAAAGAAAGCACTGGCTGTGGAGATGGATTTCGCCAATAAAATGCAGATCGAGTTCCAGAAAATGAGAAATGCAGGAGGCCCTCCGGCTGACCGGGAAGCCATGCGGGATAAGATGACCAAGATGAGGGATGAGCGCAATGCCCAGTATGAATCGATTCTCACTCCGGAGCAGTATAAACAATTCTCCGAGATGCAGGAACAGCGCATGCGTGAGATGCGCGAACAGCGGCAGCAACCCCCAGCGGACCAGGAAGGAGCTGAATCAGAGCGTCCGGCCAGGGGACGGGGAAGAAACTGAGCCCTTCCACAACTTTCTGATTAAAGGGTCTGAACAATTCTGTGTTGTACAGGTTTACTGTCCAATACAGAATTGTTTTTTTTAACCCATTATATTTTGAGTTTATGTCAGTCAGAACCGCAAAATCACAGTGGAACGGAACCCTGAAGGATGGAAAGGGTACCATGAACTTCAGCAACTACAGCGGCCCCTTTACCTTCAAATCCCGGTTTGAGGAGGGAGCAGGAACCAATCCGGAAGAACTTGTAGGTGCAGCACATTCAGGGTGTTATTCCATGTTCCTGGCCGCCCTGATCAGTGGAGAGGGACTTACCCCTGAAAGTGTGGAGACCACAGCCAGAGTGCATCTTGGTAAAGATGATACCGGTCCCGTGGTTACTACCATTG
>CAYRLP010000421.1:0-3502 GCA_964424935.1 uncultured Bacteroides sp. | reverse complement strand
CATGTAACCCCGGTTGTATACCGGGATAAAGAACTGGCCTATATCACGGAGGAGCAGGTGCCCGGCATCGGGGAGTTCCGTACCGACGCCGACCGGATCCTGGAGGGATATTCGGTCAACACCCTGCTTCATGACGACGTGTTTCAGGAGCTGGATGAAAGCGCTTCCCTGTTCCGGGTGCTGGTCATAAAGACCAATGGTACCTTTCCGTATACCTCGGTCTTCCTGCAGCTGGATTGCGCTTACTGGGGACCGGATGATGAAGGGGTGCTCAGGGAGCGGATGTCGGAACAATAAATCCCCGGGCTAAGCCTGATCATCGGGGGATCTTGGTTTCATCCACTCCACCTTCAACGTGGTCTGGTGCTTTCGTTTAAGGATCTCTCCGTATAATTCGGGCCTTCTGGCTTTCCGGTAGCGGTATCCCCCTGCCAATACCAGTTTATCCGGCGTACAGGTAGCCACCACCACCTCGTCTCCCATGGAACGGCATTCGGCCAGGATCTCCCCATAGGGATCCAGGATCATGGAATTGCCGTTCTTCAGCTGATCGTCATCGGGTCCGATGGGGTTGGAGAAGATGGCATAGATCCCATTGTCATAAGCCCGGGAAGGAAGCCAGCGCATGAGCCAACCCCTTCCCTTGGGACCTTCAAACTCCTTTCGCAGGGAGTCGGGGTCGGTAACGCGGTTATCCCAGTACTTCCGATCCACCCAGCCCCTGCCGGGCATGGGAGACGGGGTACATCCGGTCACATGGGGCATAAATATAATCTCCGCACCCAGCAGGGTTGTTGCCCGCACATTTTCTATCACGTTGTTGTCATAACAGATCAGAATACCGAATTTGCAGTCGAACAGTTCAAAAACGACAAATTCGTTCCCTGCGGAAAGGTGCTGGCTGATAAAGGGATGAAGTTTGCGGAATTTGGTAACCAGACCCTCATGGGTGACACAGACGTAGGTATTGAAAAGCAGGTCGCCTTCGCGTTCAATAAGTCCGGCCAGCAACGCCACATCATAGTTTCCGGCAATCTTTATCAGCTGCTGTACACTTTCACCGAACGGCACCTCCTCCGCCAGGGCGTAGATCTCTGCTTTGGAGAGATTCCGTAAAAAACTGTATGAGGTGACACTTAATTCATGGAAACTGACGATCCGGGCCCCCTTGCTGGCCGCCTCCTTCGTAAGCTCCTCCATGCGATTCAGATTATAGGCCTTATCCCCGTTCCTGGTCTGAAATTGCGCGGTTGCAATGCTGATCTCCTTCATGCTTTCAAAATTAGCCATTTTCCCAGGCTTAAACACGTATGAGAGAAAAATTCGATATGTTTGTTCTTTATGCGAACTAACAACTGAATCCATGTCTACAGCCCACATCCTGATCATCGTCATTGCAGGGGTTACATTACTTCTGCTGATGGTGCTGAAGTTCAAGATCAGTGCCTTTATTTCTCTGCTTATAACCTCCATGTTCGTGGGCATCCTTGCCGGGATGCCCCTTCAGGCCATCCTGCAGAGCATTCAGACAGGGATGGGGGGAACTCTCGGATTTGTGGCTGTAGTTGTTGGCCTGGGGGCCATTTTCGGACAGATCCTGGAAAGTTCAGGGGGGGCTGAGTCCCTGGCTCACCACCTGGTAAAAAAGTTCGGGACCGACCGTGCGTCCTGGGCCATGGTGATTACCGGTTTTATCGTTGCCATTCCTGTATTTCTCGATGTGGGACTGGTCATACTGGCACCGATCATCTATGCTCTTTCAAGAGACACGAAAAGATCGCTCCTCTATTACGGGATCCCTCTCCTGGCCGGCCTTGCGGTTACGCATAGCTTTATGCCCCCCACTCCAGGTCCCATTGCGGTAGCCGACATTCTGGAGGCCCAGCTGGGCTGGGTCATTTTCTTTGGCTTCCTGCTTGGGATCCCCACGGCCATAATCGCAGGTCCTGTGTGGGGAAAGTATATCGCGGGCAGGATAAACATCAAGCCGCCGGAAGATATGGTACAGCCACAGTCCGCCAGTTCCGCGGATAGTGAGAATCTGCCTTCATTCCGGTCCATTGCACTGTTAATCGCAGTACCCCTCCTGTTAATACTGGTCAATACCTTCACCTCCGTCCTTGTGGATAAGGGGGTGCTTCAGAAAACCCTGGCTACGGATATCCTGATCTTTCTGGGACACCCGTTCAGTGCACTGATTACAGCAGCACTACTGGCTGTATATTTCCTGGGTATCAGGAGAGGCAAGTCCCGGCAGGAGCTTCTCAACCTGAGTAACAAGGCGCTGGGCCCGGCTGGAATCATCATCCTGGTCACAGGTGCGGGAGGCGTCCTGAAACAGATCCTGGTGGACAGCGGCATCGGGGAGATCATGGCCCGTTCCATTTCAGACTCTGCCCTTCCACCCATATTGCTGGCCTGGGTCCTGGCAGCCATCGTCAGGGTAACTCAGGGTTCCGCTACCGTGGCCATGATCACCGCGGCTGGCATCATTTCCCCGGTTCTCAGTTTCATCAATCCAAGTGCACCGGAACTTGCACTTATTGTGATTTCCATCGCATCGGGCGCCACCCTGCTCTCCCATGTGAACGACAGTGGTTTCTGGCTGGTGAGCAAATACTTCGGAATGGACGAGAAACAGACCCTGCAATCGTGGACCGTCATGGAATCCATCGTTGCCGTCTGCGGACTTGCATTTACCATGCTGGCCAGCCTTTTTATATAAGAACCGCCGGCCGTTTTTCAGTCAGGTGAGCGCTCTAAAGGACACCTGCAAATCCCTGTTTCACAAATGATTCTGCAGCTTTGCAGTCCCATTTGTACTGAAATCCGCGGAACTCATCCATCTTCTCATGATATCCGAACCAGTCCGCCGCGTTCTGGGAAACATGTTTCAGGGTCGCCTCCTTCTTCATGGCTACCACGTCTGTGATATCCATGAAATGAGTGGGTTGAAAATTCTGCGACTGCTCGCCGGTCAGTACTTCGTAATAAAAAAGGTCAAACGCTTTCGAATCCCTGTACCTGAACATGTTCCATACATAGTAAACCAGGTTGGAGGTAACCCGGTGGTCGGGTTGGGTGTCAATGGGCCAGTGTGTAAAAACCACATCGGGAGCCTGCTCCTCCATAAAAGCCACCATCTGTCCATAGGCTTCCTTGTTAATGTAGGTATCCCCGTCGATCTGCCCGAAGAAAAAGGGTTTCACCTTCATGAGCTCGCACGCTTCAAGGGCTTCGGCGGTCCGGATCCTGGCGGCTTCATCATGGGATACTCCCTTTATTCCGGCCTCCCCCCGGGTCAGGTAGAGTACGGATACCTCATGATTCAGGCCCGCGAATCTGCAGATGGTTCCGCCGCAGCCGCTTTCGGGATCATCCGGATGCGCCCCGGTTACCAGGATCTTCAGGATTTGTTCCGGCTGTTTGCCGGTTCTGGCAAAAAGCGGGGCTCCAAGAATTGAAGTGCCCACCAGTCCTGCGGAGGTGGACAACATCTGTC
>CAYRLP010000420.1:0-3503 GCA_964424935.1 uncultured Bacteroides sp. | reverse complement strand
CCTTCTACACTTCTGCCCAGCCTGTGAAAGGCAAGAGTAATCCATACGGACTGGCTGAATACCCGGGGACAGTGGAAGGCGAGGCTGTGGCCGGGGCCGGTTACCCGGAAGGATTCCTGGAGAACAGGAGAGCTAAAGTGGGCGCATTCGTAGAACCTGCAAGGAATGAAGATTATTATGGGGAGAACAGGATGCCTGACTGGCAGAAAATGCAGCGTGAAAGCTGGCATGGGGTCGACTATATGTACCATGGAAGCATGGACTTTGCGACCTTTTACAAAAGATATTGCGAAACCCTTCTGGCTGTGGATGAAAGCGTGGGAGCCCTGCTTGATTACCTGGACCGGGAAGGTCTGGCGGAATCCACTGTTATCATTTATATGGGGGATAACGGGTTCTCTTTCGGGGAGCACGGATTGATTGATAAACGGCAGTTTTATGAGGAATCGGCAAAGGTTCCCTTCCTGGTCAGGTACCCGGGGGTCCTTGAAGGGAATCAGGTGATTGATAAGATGGTCCAGAACATCGATGTGGCACCTACCGTCCTGGAGCTGGCCGGTGTGAAGGAACCCTCTCAAATGCAGGGGCGTTCGATCGTCCCCATCCTGAAGGGAGAAGATGTGGACTGGAGGGACCGGATCTTTTATGAATATTACTGGGAAAACAGTTTCCCGCAAACCCCGACCATGCATGGGGTAAGAACGGAGCGCTACAAGCTCATCCGCTATCACGGAATTTGGGATACCAATGAGTTTTATGATCTGCAGGAAGATCCATACGAGATGAATAATCTCATCAAAAGCCGGGAACACCGGGAGTTAATTAATCAGCTGACCAATGAAATATACGATTGGCTTGAATCTACGGGAGGCATGCAGATCCCTCTGAAGCGTTCCGGGGACCGGTATGGCGATCACCGGAATCAGGGAGGCTATAATTAGTACAATCTATAACAATCAATTCAACATCAAAATGAAAAACATGTACATAAAAACAATCCGGTTCATTCTTGCACATACCTATTGCCTGTCCATGCTGGGAATGACATTTATATTATGGGCCGCCCCGGTTACAGGAAACGGCCAGCCTGCTCCACCTGAAACCCAGCGGCCGAACATTATCTATATTCTCCTTGATGATGTGGGCTTTTCGGATCTGGGTCCCTATGGCTCGGAAATTTCAACCCCCAATATCGATCAGCTGGCCAGGGAGGGCATTCGTTACAACCATTTTGAAACGCGCGCCATCTGTTCCCCTACCCGGGCAGCCCTCTTAACCGGGCGGAATAACCAGGCAGTGGGAATGATGGACCTCGCTATCGGCGGGAATCCGGATGCTCCGGCCCATTCGCGTGGGTTTATCACCCCCGAAGCCGGCACCATTGCGCAGATCCTGAAGGCCAATGGATACCGGACCAGCCAGGTGGGTAAATGGCATCTGACTCCCAATGCAGAGCAGATGGATTCCTACGAGAGCCGGGCAAACTGGCCATCTGGCAAGGGATTCCAGAATTCCTACGGGTGGTTGACCGGCTGGACAGATCAGTACAACCCTTCAGGGACTGGGCAGGAGATGATGGAAGGGGACCACCCGGCTCAGGAAGCCAATCCGGGAGGGAACCATGTCTCAGAAGCCATCGTTGACCATGCCATCGAGTACCTGAGGGACGGCTTTGCCGGTTCACCGGAACAGCCCCAGTTCCTGTACCTTGCCTTTGGCGCTGCCCATGCACCTATCCAGGTACCCCAAAGGTATATTGAAAGGTATGCCGGGGTCTATGAAAAAGGATGGGATGTGCTGCGTGAAGAACGCTTTTCACGCCAGAAGCAGATGGGGATTATCCCTGTGAATGCAGTGCTTACCAAACGTCACGAAGATGACCCTGCATGGAAGGATCTGAGTCCCGTGGAGAAAACGGTATTTGCCCGGTTTATGGCCACCTATGCAGGCTATATTGAGCATACGGATGAACAGATCGGGCGGCTGATCAGTTATCTGAAGGATGCCGGACAGTATAACAACACCTTGATCTTCCTTATGTCGGATAACGGGGCTGCCCCTGAAGCCGGGGTAGATGGCAACTTTACCAGACCCTATGGGCGCGATATCACCGTGGAAGAGATGCTGGCCCGCCTGGATGATCTGGGAAGTGAACGTTCCTCTGCGCTCTATCAGCGGCCATGGGCCAGGGTGGGTGCCACTCCTTTCAAAAAGTACAAACTCTGGCCTTTTGGCGGAGGAGTCCGTGATCCTTTGATCATCAATTGGCCCGAGCAAATCCGAGATCACGGCGGAATACGCACCCAGTTCGTCGAAGTGATTGACATCACCCCAACTGTTCTGGATATTCTGAATATTGACCCGCCGAAGGAAATAGACGGGATCAAGCAGATGGACATTCATGGTGCAAGCATCCTGCAGACCTTCAATGATCCGAAGGCTCCCGCGGCAAGGAACACTCAATTCTACTGCATGAGAGGCAACCGGGGGATCTACCATGACGGATGGAAGGCGGTTGCGATCCATGAAAGGGGAACGGACTTTGATGAGGATGTATGGGAATTATATCATGTTGCAATTGATTTTGCGGAATGCATCAATGTGGCTGAACAGTATCCCGATAAACTGCAGGAACTGAAGGACCTCTGGTGGACCGAAGCAGAAAAATATGGTTCCCTACCCCTTGTTGAATTTGGTTTTAGAGCCCCGCCCCCCAGTGCGAGGCAATAAGGTTAAAACTGAAAATGCATACATATATCTAATCGATAAACAAAAATGAAATTTACATACACAAAGTTTGCGGCATTCCTGATGATTGCCATGTTCATTGTAGCCGGTCTGGCCTGTACCCCCAAAATCCCGGATGAACTCCCGAATATCCTGTGGATCACCAGTGAAGACAACAGTCCCTTCCTGGGCTGTTACGGGGATTCATTCGCCACCACCCCCAACCTGGACCAGTTGGGCTCCCAGGGATTTATTTACACGCATGCCTATGCCAACTATCCGGTCTGTTCTCCGGCTCGGAATACCATCATCACCGGGGTGTATGCCGCCTCCAACGGGAACGAACAGATGCGGAGTACCTATCCCAAATCGGAAATCGTAAAAACCTATCCAGAATGGTTGAGGCAGGCGGGTTATTATTGTACAAATAATGTAAAAACAGACTTAAACTACGATGGGGATTATAACATCATCTGGGACGAATGCAGCAGGGAGGCGCACTATAAGAACCGCCCCGATGGGAAACCGTTCTTTGCCATATTCAATATCACGACTTCCCATGAAAGTTCCATTCACCGGTCCATCCCAACTGAAGAACTCCGCCACAAGCCCGAAGATGTGGTTCTTCCGCCCTACCATCCGGATACCCCGGAGATGCGTCACGACTGGGCACAGTACTATGACAAGGTGGAGGACATGGACTCCGAGGTGGGAGCATTGCTGAAGGAGCTGGATGAGAGTGGGTTAGCGGAAAACACCATCGTATTCTATTACGG
>CAYRLP010000419.1:0-3508 GCA_964424935.1 uncultured Bacteroides sp. | reverse complement strand
GTCATGTCCACCACATTCTTAAGCAGGGTGAGCATCATGTAAGCTGTTTCCTGGCTGATCGCCTCTGACTCAACCGCGTGAAAGGAAGAAATCACATTTCCATAACGGTCCTCGATGCGGGTCACGTAAAGCGGACTCACGTATATACCCCTGTTGGAGAAGGTATTGAATGCTCCCACCATCTCCTCCAGGGATATATCCGCCGGACCATAGATCATGCTGGGAACAGGATCGATATGGGAAGTCACACCCATTTTGCGCATGAGGTTGATCACATTCTGAGGATTGAAGTTCTTGAATAACCAGGCGGTGACCCAGTTGTGCGAGTTGGCCAGTCCCCATTTCAGAGAAACCATTTTGCCAGCAAACACATTCCTGCCAGGCGCACTCGGCGTATAAATGGTATCCTTGTTGTCCACAATGTTGGGGAAGGTGATGGGGACCAGGGGGATCATCTCACAGGGTGAATAGTTTTCCTGCATGGCCAGGAGATAAAGAAATGGTTTCATGGTGGACCCCACCTGGCGCCTGCCCTGATACACATGTTCATACTGGAAATAGCGGTAATTGTGTCCCCCAACAAATGCCTTTACATTTCCGTTGGCCGGGTCCATGGCCATAAATCCGGCCCTGAGTATATGCTTCATATACCGGATGGAATCCAGGGGAGAAAGGGTGGTATCGATGAGTCCGTTCCAGGAAAACACCTGCATATCCACCGGCTTGCGAAAGACCATCATAATGGAGTCCCAGGGAGTCCCCCGGGCGGCCATGGATCTGTAACGATCGGTTTGCCGGACAGTCCGGTTCATGATCCGGTTTCTCTCTTCCGGTGTAATGTCTTCGAACGGAGCATTGGGCCTGCCTTTCTTTTCTTTGAAAAACTCGGGTTGAAGATAATCCTTCATCTGAGCCTCTACCGCCTCTTCTGCATATTGCTGCATCTTGTAGTTAATCGTGGTATAGATGCTCAATCCGTCTGTATACAGGTCGTACTGGCTGCCATCGGGCTTATAGTTCTTATTGATCCAGCCATAAAGCATGTCATCGGCCCAGCGCAGTGAATCCCTCCGGTACCGTTCCCAGGCCAGCACTCCGGCTCCTTTATCCGGAGGAACCGGCTTGGACTCATTCATGAATTTGGATAGAAAGGTTCTGAAATGCTTGGCGTAACCGGTCAGATGGCTGGCCAGGTTGTAATCCACCGTGATGGGCAGCTGCTTCACCGAATCCGCCACTTCCCGGGACAGGCTCCCGTATTTGACCATCTGATTCAATACCGTGTTTCGTCTCATCAGGGACCGGTCCGGATTGATCATGGGATTGTAGGCGGTGGGAGCCTTTAGCATCCCCACCAGGATTGCAGCCTGTTCCAGGGTCAGTGAATCCGGGGTGGTGTTGAAAAAGGTTCTGGATGCGGACTTGATCCCCACGATGGCTTCCCCCCCGAAGGGAACCGTATTCAGGTACATGGTCAGCACCTCGTTTTTTGTATAGGCCCTTTCCAGTCTCACTCCGGTGTTCCACTCCTTGAATTTATTGATTGCCAGGTGACCTGCCCTTCCTATCTTGGTTTTGTTCACCGTGGTATCCCTTGGGAAGAGGTTCTTGGCCAGCTGCTGGGAAATGGTACTTCCCCCTCCCTCATCCCGACCAAGCAGGACCGTCTTAATGGCAACACGCACCAGGCTTCTCACATCAATACCCGAGTGCCTGTAATACCGGACATCTTCGGTTGCCACTAGGGCCTCCACCAAGTGGGGGGCCAGATCCTCATATTCCACAAAGGAACGGTTCTCAATAAAGTATTTGCCCAGTAATTCACCATCTTCTGTTATCAGTTCAGAGGCCAGGTTGGATTGTGGATTCTCCAGTCTGGCAAAATCGGGCATGAAACCCATTTTCCCGTGTCCGATCCGGACCATGATGATAATGAACAATAGTAAAGCTAGAGCGTATAGACTCCAGAGAATGTATAAATATTTTGTAGTTTTGCCGGGTTCAATATCCATGGGCAGGTTTATTTTGGCTCAAAAATAGTAATTATTTGGACTAAAATTTTGAAGGTGGACACGCAATTCGGTTATTTTGTGTTCCATTGACTAACGAAGGTATCACAGGAAATATGATAGAGAATCTCGTAATTGTTGAATCACCAGCCAAGGCCAGAACCATAGAACGCTTTCTTGGAAAATCCTTTACCGTTAAATCCAGTTTCGGACACATCCGTGATCTGGCGAAAAAGAACCTGGGAATAGACATTGAGGATGGGTTTACTCCTCAGTATATTGTCCCGTCGGATAAGAAGAAGATTGTAAAGGAACTAAAAACTCTGGCCAAGGATTCCCAACTGGTCTGGCTGGCGACGGATGAGGACCGGGAAGGAGAAGCCATTGCCTGGCACCTGAGCGAGGTGCTGGGTCTGGATAAGGAACGTACCCGCAGGATCGTCTTCCATGAGATTACCAAGGATGCCATCATGAATGCACTGGAGCATCCCAGGTATATTGATTCCCACCTGGTGAATGCACAACAGGCTAGAAGGGTGCTTGACCGGCTGGTCGGATTCGAACTCTCCCCTTTGCTCTGGAAGAAAGTGAAACCCGCTCTTTCTGCGGGAAGGGTGCAATCGGTGGCGGTTAAGCTGATTGTTGAAAAAGAACGCGAGATCCAGAAATTCAAGCCAAAAAGATATTTCCGGGTTACCGCCAGGTTTTCTTTACCCGGGAAGGAAGGGAACAACATGGCCCTGAAAGCGGAGCTGAACAGAAGATTTGACACGCAGGAAGAGGCGGAATCCTTTCTCAGGCACTGCCAGGCCAGTACGTTTACAGTGGAGGATGTGGAAAAGAAACCACTTAAGAAATCTCCCGCTCCGCCTTTTACCACCTCTACCCTTCAACAGGAGGCCAGCCGGAAACTTGGCTTTTCCGTGAACCAGACCATGTCGGTCGCTCAGCGCCTGTACGAGTCCGGAAAAATCACCTACATGCGAACCGATTCTGTGAATCTTTCCAAACTGGCCCTGGGTACCGCAGCAGCAAAAATCAGGGATACTTTCGGGGAACCATATCTGAAAACCAGGAATTACACCACCAGGTCCAAAGGGGCACAGGAAGCTCACGAGGCCATCCGGCCCACCTATATGGAGCATGCCACCATAGAGGGTAATAAGTCAGAACAGAGGCTCTACGAACTGATCTGGAAACGGACTCTCGCTTCGCAGATGAGCGATGCGAAGCTTGAAAAGACCAGCATCCACATAGCGGTTTCCGGAGCCCGGGAACGATTTGTGGCCACCGGGGAGGTTCTGGTGTTTGACGGCTTTCTGAAGGTCTATATGGAATCCACCGATGACGAACAGGAAGAGGAAGCCAGGGACCTGCTTCCACCCGTCTCAAAACAGGATATCCTGAACCGTGAGTTGATCGAGGCCACCGAAAAAACAACCCTTCAGCCGGCCAGATACACGGAAGCCAGCCTGGTTAAGAAAATGGAAGAGCTGGGT
>CAYRLP010000418.1:0-3516 GCA_964424935.1 uncultured Bacteroides sp. | reverse complement strand
ACCTTCCTCCGTCCGGGTAAGATCGCGGTCGGCTTTTTTGGAGAGGGAGCCGTCAACCAGGGCATGCTGATGGAGTCCTTCAATCTTGCGGTAGCATGGAATCTGCCGGTACTTTTTGTGTGCAAGGATAACGGGTGGGCGATTACCACCCGGTCGGAGTCCGTCACAGGCGGGGATCTGGAGGGCCGGGCCAGGGCTTTCGGCCTGAATACCATCGACGCAGACGGAAGTGACGTGATGGATGTGTACAGCAAAAGTCAAATGCTCATTTCATGGATCAGGGGAGGCAAGGGGCCGGGTTTTGTGCATGCCAGCTGTGTTCATCCGAAGGGCCATTTCCTGGGAGATTCCCTGGTGAAGGTAAAGGAAAAGCCTGTAGCCGGGCTGCTTGAGAGCTCCAGGGACCTGGCCGGCGGAATGATTTCCTCCAAGGGCGGGAGCATCGGTGACAGGTGGGATGCGGTGAAATCGGTCCTGAATACAGTAAGCAGCTCCAAAAAGGACCTGAAATTCGAGGATAAGGACCCCATTGCGGTTTTCAGGAAGAACTTCGGGGAATACGAGACCGAGATGGAATCCATTGATCAGGGAGTCCGGACAAGGATAGAGCGCTTAAAAATAGCCGTGGATGCCAAACTGGCTGTGGATGCCAGGACACAGAAGGGGAGGGGAAAGTAATGAAAAAGATGAAGTTTACAGAAGCCATTGAAAGTTCCATGGCCCAGGCCATGGCAGAAGATCCTGGAGTTATCCTGTTCGGAGAAGACGTGGAGCTCATGCATCTTGGACTCACGGGTCGCTTTGGGACACAACGGGTAAGATCCACTCCCATAAGCGAATCCGCCTTTCTGGGAATGGGTGTCGGCGCGGCAATGGGCGGATTAAGACCGGTGGTGGAGATCATGCTGGTGGATTTCGTGGGCGTGGCCTTTGACGGCATCCTGAATCATGCCTCAAAACTGGAAAGTTTTTCAGGGGGCAGATGGAACCTGCCCCTGGCGGTGAAGGCTCCCTGCGGAGGCGGCTATGGGGACGGCGGACAGCATGAACAGAGTCTTTGGGCCCTGTTTGCGCATATACCCGGCATCCAGGTTGCCGTGCCTTCCAATCCGGCTGATGCCGGAAGTCTGATGTACACATCCATCCTGTCTGATGGACCTGCTGTATTCCTGGAGCATAAACTTCTCTCCGAAAAGTGGCTTGAGTACATGGGTTCAGGGGGCAGGAAGACGGTCAAGTATGACCTTCCTCCGGAGGGAAGAAAAGGGGCGGTCCCATCGAAATGGGAGTCAGAAGAACCGGGGAAAGCCAGAATCCTTCGTGAAGGGAGTGATATCACAATAATAAGCCTGGCCGTCGGGGTGCACCGGTGTATGGAAGCCGCGGAACTGCTTTCAGAAAAGGGGACAGAGGCAGAGGTAATCGATCTGCGCTGGGTGGTTCCCCTGGACAGGGATCTGATTATCGAAAGTGTAAGAAAGACCGGAAAATTGCTGGTTGTGGATGAAGATTATAAGTTCTTCGGTCTGACCGGAGAAATCGCAGCGCTGCTAGCTGAACATGACCTGGTCTTTAAATACAGGCGGGTTGCAACAGAAGAAACCATCCCTTACTTCAGGGAGCTTGAGAATCAGGTCCTTCCTAATGTGGATAGGATCCTGAAAGCCGCAGAGGAAATACTCTAAGTAAACTTTCTCTATCTTTGTACTACACTTGAGCTACTGGCTTAGCGCAAATCTAAAACTACAACTTTGAAACTGGTCGAGACTGACGAATTCATCAAGGCCGCACGGCTGGGCAAGCGGATCGGGGGGCAGAGTGCAGCCAAGGTGCTCATGACCGTTCTCCGCATCAACAAACTGAACAAGCTGTACGACGAGATCAGCCACCTCAGGGGCATGGGCTTTATCGATGCACTTATCGATAAGTTGCAGCTGGAGTACGAGGTCAATGAGGAGGAACTGAAGAATATCCCCTGCGAAGGGCCCTTTATTACGGTCTCAAATCACCCCTTCGGAGGTATCGACGGGATGCTTTTAGTGAAAATAATGTCCCGGGTTCGCCCTGATATCAAGGTAATGTCCAATTTTGTACTGAACAAGATCGAGCCGGTTTCGGAATACATGCTTCCTGTCAATCCCTTTGAGCGGAGGAAGGAGGCCGCATCTAGCCTGCTGGGGGTCAAGATGGCCCTGGAACAGCTTCAGAACGGTGGGGTACTGGGGATCTTTCCGGCCGGGGAAGTCTCCAGTTACAACGAGGACAACTACGGGATCAGTGACCGGGAGTGGCAGTACCCGGCCATGAAAATGATCAAAAAGGCGGAAGTCCCGGTGGTCCCCGTCTATTTCCAGGGGTCCAACTCGCGCCTGTTCCACATCCTGGGCCTGATCCATCCTACGCTGCGCACGGTTCGCCTGCCGGCCGAAGTGTTCAACAAGAAGCACAAGACCATCCGGATCCGGATAGGGAATCCGGTGACTGTGAAGGAGCAGGACGCTTTTAAGGATATCAGCACCTTCGGACGCTATCTGCGTGCTAAAACCTACTCCCTGGGTTCCGTTCTGGAGGTCCGGAAATTCTTCCGTCCGCGCATCAACCGGAACAAAAAGCCCGAACCTATTGCCGATCCTGTGGATACCAGGCTCATCCTGGCGGAGATCGAACAGATCCGCGAGGAATATACCCTGTTTTCCAGCGACCAGTTCGAGGTCTTCTGTACCCCCAGTACGGAGATCCCGGAAATAATGCTGGAGCTGGGGAGGCTCCGGGAGATCACCTTCCGGGAAGTGGGTGAGGGGACCAACCACTCCATGGACCTGGACGAGTACGACCTCTATTACAATCAGCTCTTTGTCTGGGATTCCCAGGAACAGAAGATCGTGGGTGCCTACCGGGTAGGCAAGGGGAAGGAGATCCTCCGCCGCTACGGGGTGAAAGGATTCTACCTGCAGAGCCTGTTCCGGATGAACCGCCGTTTCCATCCCATCCTGCGCCAGTCGCTGGAACTGGGCCGCTCCTTCATCATACAGGAGTACCAGCGCAGACCCCTTCCGCTCTTCCTGTTATGGAAGGGGATCCTCTACTTCCTTCTGATGCACAGTGAATACCGCTACCTGATCGGTCCGGTCAGCATCAGCAGCAACTTCTCACAGTTTTCGCGCGGATTGATCATGCAATACATCCGGGCGAACCATTTTGACCGGAAGCTCTCCCGCTTTGTAAGGCCCCGGACCCGTTACAACGTGCCCGGATTCAACGTGGACGAGGAGGTGATCCTGGAAAATACCGAGGATCTGAACAAACTGGACCGCTTTATCAAGGAGGTGGAACCCAACGACTATTCCATGCCCATCCTGCTCAAGCGTTACCTGAAGCTCAACGGCCGCATCATTGGCTTCAACCTGGACCCCAAGTTCAATGATGCCCTGGACGGTATGCTGGTGCTGGACCTCTACGATGTGCCCATGGAGACCATCGCCTCCCTCTCCAAGGAGATCAACGACGAATCAATCC
>CAYRLP010000417.1:0-3517 GCA_964424935.1 uncultured Bacteroides sp. | reverse complement strand
ATGTCCCCGCTGATCATCAGCTGGAACCCCGACATCACATAGTCTTCCTCCACACCGGCGTAGACATCGATGAGCTTGACCACCCAGTCCGCATCGCTCCCGGTGGTCTCCGCAAAGAGCCGGGCGAGGACCGGTCCGCGCACGGTGAGGGGTTCCGTCAGCGGCTCGCTCACCCAGGTGGCCACGTCGGATCGGCCGTCCACGAAGCGCTGGTCCTCCACCAGCCAGCGCTGCCAGGCATCGATGACGGGTTTATTGCCGTAATCAAAGTTCCAGATGGGTCTGGGCCGATAGGGGACCGGGTGGGCCGGATCGGAGGGATAGTCCGTAAACGAATACGTTTCCTCCGGAGGAGCGAAAGCCAGGTGCCCGTCCGGTTGCAGGTAGAAATACATCTCCTCCACATCAGGGGGCCAGTGTTCAAAGGTCCGCCACTGGTTCGTCCCGGTCTCAAATACCGTTACCGGGGCAGGAAGCTCCGTTTCCCCGTCATGAAGAAAATGCCTCAGGAACGGGGCCAGCACCTCCTGCCGGAAACGTTCCGAGGTATTCTGTCCGAACTCCAGCTGTCCCAGGCGGCTGCCATCGCCGGCATGCTGTCCGTGGTACCAGGGCCCGGCTGCAAAAAAGTTCCGGTCGTTGAGGGTGTCGAACTGCTCCAGGGCG
The DNA here is from genome assembly GCA_964424935.1 of uncultured Bacteroides sp. Classification (GTDB taxonomy): domain Bacteria; phylum Bacteroidota; class Bacteroidia; order Bacteroidales. Next base: position 2,851 of record CAYRLP010000417.1, on the reverse strand, counting down.
GCATACGCAGCGGGGGAACCATAGATGTCCTCCTGGTCCCAGTACCCGTGCACATGCAGGGCCGGCACCTGTCGCCGGGGCGTATCGAACCACTGGTCGGCCGCCACCTCTTTCCAGTAGGGCCCGTATTCCGGGAACTTCATCAGCCATTTCCACATTTCGTGCCGCTCATCCAGGTAGGCCCCCAGGCTTGTTCCCAGGGCTCCCCGGTGGAGTAGCCAGCTGTAGAGCTCGTTCTGATCGTAGGGAAATTTACTGGAGATGCCCTTGCGGCTCTCCATCTCATAGATGTAATCGAAGCCATAGGCTCCACGGAAGGCTCCCCAGTGGAACCAGTCATCAGCCTTCCAGGTATCCACCACCGGGTTGAAGGGGACGGCAGCCGCCAGGGCCGGGTGCGGATCCCGCATGGCTGCCAGGCTCAGCCACCCCGGATAGGACGTACCCCAGATACCCACCTTACCGTTGGTTGCCAGGTTGGCCACCAGCCAGTCGATGCTGTCCCAGGCATCGGTAGTCTCATCGGTCTCCGTCCGGTTGAACTGTCCCCTGGGTGCCCGGTACATGAAAAAATCGCCTTCCGATTCGTTCCGACCCCGGATATCCTGGAACACATAGATGTAATCCGGACCCATATACTGGGTCCCGAGCATGGCCCGCAGGCTGGATGCCGACTGGTCCCCGGCGGCCCGTTTGGCATTGTAGGGAGTACGCATCAGGATCACGGGCAGGGGTCCGGAAGGATCCGACGGCTCCACGATCAGGGTATAGAGCCGGACCCCGTCCCGCATGGGGACCATCTCCTCCCGGATGGTGTAATCAGGCAGGGTTGGAGAGTTCTGGATGGCCGGCAGGGAGACGGCATCTGCAAGGAAGAATGAAAAAAGGAATATTGCCCACCCGAGGGTCTGGGCTATGGGGGATCGGTGTTGTTTCATGGTCTGACCGTTGGTTAATCTGAACTGACAAGATATCACATGGATCGCAGGGAAGCAAACGGTCAGGTCGCCGGATGCAGTGAGTCCCCCGGGATGCAATGAGAAGGTCCCCCCGGACGCAGTGAATCCATCCAGATGCAATGAGCCCCCCGCACGTAGTAATGTCCCTACCAGATCCCGGGGATCATCCGGTAACGCGTTTTTTGGGCGTACTCCGGATATCCGGCCAGTTCACTGAGCAGGAACCGGTCCTCCAGGGAGGTTCGGACCACAAACAGCAAGATCAGGATCCCTACGGACAGGATACTCCACAGCGAACAGAAGAGCAGGGGAAATCCCAGCGACTGGATGACCGATCCCATGTAGGCGGGATGCCGCACCATCCTGTACACCCCTGTTTCGCAGACCGTGTGCCCCCGTTCCTCCTGGATCCGGGCGGTGCTCGAAAAGAATTTGTTCTGATGCTGGGCAACAAGGTACAGGAGCTGTCCGGCGGCCACCAGGAGGGCGCCCAGCAGGGACAGGCTCCAATGAAACTCCGGGGACCAGAGAAAGCGGCCCGAATCAAGTCCCGCCACTACATACATGGAGATGGTAGCAAGAAAGGAGATCCCCAGGATCCGCTTATCCCAGGCTTTGGTTCCCTCGTGGGGCCCGGCCCGTTCTTCCAGGAGCCCGGGATCGATACTCAGGAAGGTATAGTTCAGGGTGAACATGACCAGTCCGATGGCCACATAGACCCATCCCTGCCAGTAATCTATCCGTCCCGCACAGATAAACAGGACCACAAAGAACAGCAGGGACCCGGCAAGGTGTTTGACCACGTAACTTGCTTTCATAATATAAGCAAGTTACTGCCCTTCAGGGAGAAAAGAAATATCCAGATGATAAATTTTAGAGGTCCAACTCACAAAAATAATGCCTTTCGGATGGCTATTCCTCCCGCTGGGTTCCAGTCAGAGCATGGACGGTTATTCCTCCCGCAGTGCTTCGGCCGGATTCATGGTGGAGGCGCGCCGGCTTTATTGACTGCACACGGTGGTGAAGTAGGCATTGAGGCTGTTGGTGGTATCCACATCCACTTCGGCCGGAGGGAATGGCATAATCCAGACACAAACTTGTTCCAGCGTTGGCATTTCATTTATACCAATATTTCTTAATGCGGAGTTAACTGAAAGATCCAGAGTCGACAACAGGTTTTCTCCGCAGTATAATAAGTTCAAATTGGTGTTATTGGAAACATCCAATTCAGATATTTGATTTCCCTGGCACCGCAGCCACTCAAGTTCGGGATTATTGGAAACATCCAGACTCGTCAACTGGTTGTACGGGCAATACAGGTTATTTTGAAGCAGTGTATTGTTTGAAACGTCCAGGCTGGTCAACTGGTTATCCGCACAATACAACCATAGCAATTTGGTGTTGTTTGTAAGATCAATGCTTGATAACTCATTTCGCGAACACATCAGGCCATACAATTCCGTATTGTTGGTAACATCCAGGCCGGAAAGCTGATTACCGGAGATGTCCAGTGTGGCCAGATTTGGATTGCCGGTAAGGTCGATGTTTTGTAACTGATTCATGTCGCAGTTCAGTTTCCATAAAGCAGTATCATTGGACACATCCAGTTCTGATAGCTGGTTAAAGTCACAATTCACTTCTTCCAGCGCAGTCATATTTGAAAGGTCAAGACTGGAAAACTGATTATCTCCGCAGTTTAATGTAATTAACTTTTTGTTGTTAGAAAGATCCAGGCTGGTCAGCAGGTTCTCATAGCATCCCAGGAAGGTCAGTTCGGTATTATTGGAAACATCCAGTACTGGAAGCAGGTTCATTCCGCAGTGCAGGTAGGTTAAAAGGGTATTCCGGGATACATCCAGTGAGGTCAGCTGGTTCCCAAAGCAATGCAGGTA
>CAYRLP010000416.1:0-3521 GCA_964424935.1 uncultured Bacteroides sp. | reverse complement strand
GAACCAGGCAGAGACCGCGATTACGAAAAGGGAAGCCAGTAAGAAGCTGGAACTGATGGTATGCAGAAACTTGTTGACGGCCATGTGCGAAAGGGCCACGTCCCAGAAACTCGCCATCTCGTTCCGGGCCGTGTCCGGATTGAACAGGGTTCCCACCGGATGCTGCATCCAGGAATTAGCCACCAGGATCCAGACGGCGGACAGATTGGCTCCAAAGGCAGTAAGCCAGGAAGCGGTCAGGTGGAAGCGTTTGCTCACTTTGTTCCATCCAAAGAACATAATGGCCACAAAGGTGGATTCCAGGAAAAAGGCGAGGATACCTTCGATGGCCAGGGGTGCCCCGAAGATGTCGCCCACAAACCAGGAATAGTTGGACCAGTTGGTCCCGAACTCAAATTCCAGGATGATTCCTGTTGCCACCCCGATGGCAAAATTGATTCCAAAGAGTTTCATCCAGAATTTTGTAATCCGCTTCCACTCTTCGTCGCCGGTCCGCACATAGATGGTGTGCATAAAGGCCACCAGGAAGGAAAGACCGAGTGTCAGGGGTACAAAAATCCAGTGAAACATAGCTGTCAGCGCAAATTGTCCGCGCGACCAGTCAACCAGTGACATGTCAATAGATTCAAGCATATGATTACGGATTTGTGATTTGTTCAAGCACATGTTTGGCCCGCTCCTCATCGCTGTCAAAATCGCGTTTCAACAGATCAGGAAAAAAGAAGAGCCTGAGGACCACGAATAGGATAAACAGTTTCACCAGGATGATCCCCCAGAGTTTTTTGCCCCAGGTCATCCTTCTGAAGCCATCCGCATAAAATCTGAAGATTTTCCTAAACATTCAAGATAAATAATTCAATAAAATATGCATTTGAGAAACTTACAGAATCAAATGTACTATTTTTACCTGTTACAAATAACAAAAATTTAATTCCCTGTTTGGTGGGATTTCCATGAAAAACTATCCATATTTGTTAAGCTTCCCTCGAAGCTGTAAATTATTACCCTGACCCCTAAATCTAAATAATGAAACGTACAGTTATCACCTCCATCCTGATTGTTGCTTTGCTTCCGGTATTCTCCCAATCAGATTCGGATATTGAGATCGGAGTTGTAGAGAAACTGGACCAGTATATTCCCCTGGATGCCATGCTGGTGGATGAGAACGGGGATACCATGATCATCGGGGACCTTATCGACAAACCCACGATCCTCAATTTAGTCTATTACCGCTGTCCGGGCATCTGTTCCCCGCTCATGGACGGTCTAGCCGATGCCATGGACGGAAATGACCTGGTTCTGGGCAAGGACTATCAGGCACTGACCATCAGCTTTGATCCCCGTGAAGGAACCGATCTGGCGATCAAGAAAAAGAACAATTACCTCAACCTGATGGAGAAGAAGGAAGAAGCCAGAGAGGGCTGGCATTTCTTTACCAGCGACAGTGCCAGTATTGCCAGGCTCACTGAGGCCACCGGATTCCGCTACAAGTCCACGGGCAATGACTTTATTCATTCGGCCACCCTGATTATCCTGGATCCCAAAGGAAAGATCACCCGTTACATGAACGGGATCTACTTCCTTCCCTTTGAGCTGAAGATGTCGCTCCTGGAAGCGTCACAGGGAAAATCCGGACCCACCATCAATCGGGTCCTGCAGTACTGTTATGCATATGACCCGGAAGGGCAGAAATACGTGCTGAACATCACCAAGGTATCCGCCACGCTGATCATCTTCTTCGCCGTGGTCCTGCTGGGGGTGCTTTTTTTATTCAGAAAAAGAAAAACAAGTAGCGTATGAGCACTGAGCAAACTGAGAGCAAGGGGTACAAATCCTACCTGGAGGAGGACGGGGGAAGAAAAGGGATCTTCAAGTGGATCGGCTCCACCGACCACAAGCGGATCGGATTGCTGTACCTGTACACCATGATGGGCTGGTTTATCATCGGTATGGCCCTGGGTCTGCTGATGAAACTGGAGCTGATAGCACCCGGTAAAACCCTTATAGCGGCCCAGGCTTATAATGCCACCTTTACGGTTCACGGGGTGATCATGATCTTTTTGATAGTGATACCCGGCCTGCCCGCGGTCTTCGGCAACTTTATGCTGCCCATCCAGATCGGGGCCAAGGATGTGGCCTTCCCCAGGCTGAACCTGTTTTCCTGGTACATCTACGTATTCGGCGGGATCCTGGTGATTATCTCGCTGTTCGGGAACGGTGCACCCGATACCGGCTGGACCTTCTATGCCCCTTACAGCTTTAAAACCGGTACCAATATGCTCCCGGCCGCCCTGGGGGCTTTCGTGCTCGGTTTCTCATCCATCCTCACCGGTCTGAATTTCATTGTCACCATCCACCGGATGCGGGCTCCCGGGATGACCTGGTTCAAAATGCCCCTGTTTCCCTGGACCCTTTACGCCACAGGATGGATCCAGCTCCTGGCCACCCCGGTGGTGGGGATCACCCTGCTCATGGTGGCGGGGGAACGGATCCTGGGCATCGGCTTTTTCGATCCGTCCAAAGGGGGCGATCCGCTGCTGTACCAGCACCTTTTCTGGATCTATTCCCACCCTGCCGTGTACATCATGATCCTGCCGGCCATGGGAGCGATCTCGGAAATCATTCCGACCTTCGCCCGAAAGACCATTTTCGGTTATAAAGCTATCGTATTCTCAACTCTGGCCATCGCCTTTGTGGGCTATTTTGTCTGGGGACACCATATGTATACCGCCGGAATGAGCGGTACCGCCTTATATGCATTCTCCCTGCTGACCTTTATCGTGGCCATTCCCAGTGCCATCAAGGTGTTCAACTGGATCTCCACGATGCACCAGGGATCCATCCACATTGAAGTGCCCTTTTTGTGGGCAGCCTCATTCATCTTTGTTTTCATGATCGGGGGACTCACCGGGCTGGTGCTTGGCTCCCTGGCTACGGACGTGCATGTGCATGATACGGCTTTTGTGGTGGGTCATTTTCACTTCATCGTATTCGGGGGTACCGGCTTTGCCTTTATGGGAGCCATGCATTACTGGTTCCCCAAAATATACGGACGGATGTATGACAAAAGCTGGGCCAGAACCGGATGGATCATCTTTTTCATTGGATTTGTGACCCTATATGGTCCCATGTTCTACCTGGGAATCAAAGGGATGCCCCGCCGCTATTTCGACTACCTGGAGGAATTCCACGGACCAAATATCATTTCCAGTCTAGGGGCCCTTGTGATGATCACCGGCTTCGTGATCATCCTGGTAAACCTGATCAAAGCGGCCCGTCACGGGGAGAAAACCACAGAGATGAATCCATGGGGAGGCACCAACCTGGAATGGCAGATTCCCACCCCACCTCCCCTGGAGAATTTTGATAAGATACCGGTCATTGAAAAAGCTACCTATAAATTCGATTAAAGCGGAACTTTATGGCAGAAGCGATTGTACACACGGATGAACACCGGGACGATATGGCCTCCAAGCTGGGCATCTGGCTGTTCATATTTACCGAATTGCTGTTTTTCGGAA
>CAYRLP010000415.1:0-3530 GCA_964424935.1 uncultured Bacteroides sp. | reverse complement strand
GAAGACCGCTTCATAGGTGTCCGCATCCTCAATATTAAATGCAATACCAATAAAACTTCTTCCCGGGCTGTTTTCCCCCAGGAGTTCAACCTCAATGGTTCCAGTTTCAAAGCTGATGTCTTTTAAAACAGCCAGCCCATTGCTCATGGCGGCATTCATCTCCACGGCTCCCGCCTGGTCATCATAAAGGGTCAGGGTGCGGTTCATGGCCGTGATTTGCTCATCCTGCAGAGCCCTGGCAAGGTCTACCTGCTGCTGGCTGTAACAAATACCGGTGCAGCAGATTAATAACGTTCCGATTATTCCTGTGAATGGTTTCATTTCTCCAGCTTGTTTATTTCGTTTTCAAGTTTCTCAAGAAAATAGAGCTCGCACCAGAACTGCCAGTCAAAATTGATACTCTGGTTGGCCAGGTGGTGATGATGATCCTGGTCCAGTATATACCCTTCCGGCTTATTCAGTATCCTGGTCCGGCTGTATACCTCCTCCAGCTCAGCTCTCAGGGATACGAACTCCTGGGTAAGCAGCTGCAGCCTGGCCAGTGCCTCCTCCTCTTCCCTTCCGGGCTGAGCAATGGCATAGGACTGCAGGTCCATCATAGCCTTCCCGGAAAAGCGGACCAGGTTGTTTACCTGTTCATACACCTCCAGGCGGTAGAGGTTCCGGCTGGCCAGGGTCTTCATGGTGTCCAGGGTCTCAGCCACCTGATTGCAGTAGCGCGTTGAAAGCGCAGCATCCTGCAGTTTCTCGGAATATTTTTCGAGCCACTCCTCCTTCTTTCCCGAAAGGGGAAGGTCTATTACTGCATCGTGAATCGGATCCTCCATGGTCCTGAGGGTTTCCCGGCTTCCGGATTTCAGAAGGGCATTGTTCCACCAACCCACGGACTCTTCGAGTTTGTCCACAAAACCAAACTCCTCACCCGAGAGCCTGTAACCGTACTCACGGTGCCGGTAGGCGGATTTAATCTCTTCCATACTCCGCTGGTCCCCCGACCAGGTATATTCTGCAAAGGCCAGGATCCCCCGCCAGTAGAGCTCGAAATGGGGAGAGTCATCATCCCACAGGGTCAGCAACAGCCCTTCAACCTCATCATCACCATCGGTTATGTCTTTGTTGGGATCAATAACTTTCATTCCAATGGAAATTTCGGCAAAAGACCGGATGTTCTCCATATTGCTCTGGTTCTGGGGCATCAGCTTCCACCGGGTCTGCCCGGCCGTTGCCCCCATCACATCCAGTTCATGTTCCCTGAACCATTCCATGGTCTTGATGTTCCCTAAGGCCTGCGGATGACTGTAGTTCCATCGCATGTAGATACAGTTTGTGGGAAAGAGTTCCAGGTACTCCAGTAGCTTGTGCTCGTTTTCGTTCCACATGCTGTCCACCTGTTTCCGTGTATACTCGGTGTTGAACATGGGTCGGTAGAGACCGGCATATTTGAGGGGCATATCGTCCCAGAAGATGGGTGTCCGTCCATTTTCATCTGCAAACTGGCAGACCTTGTTTAACCAGGTCAGCTGGAGTTCGAGTTCCGACTTGCCGCTGCCCCTGCCGGTTGTATGTACCTCATCGCCTCCCACATGCAGATAATCTCCATAAGGCATGGCCTCCAGGGCATCCCGGTACAGGTCGAACTGGACCTCGTAGGTCTCCGGCAACAGGGGATTAAAAGCCCAGTCACTGGCCGGATCGTCCCGCAGGAACTTATACTGGTCGTGCTTCAGGATATAGGAGGCATGGCCCAGTCCCTGCACGAGGGGACTGATCTCGATGTATCGGTCTTTGGCATATTGGCTCAGCTTTTTCCATTCCTCTATGGAGAGGGCATCCTCGGAAGCCACTACGGGCTGATGCTCATACCCGAGTTTATCCTCCACCTCGGCGATGATTCCGTTGATTTTGTAGCGGGCCAGTTTATCGATCAACTCGTAATAATATTCCGTTTTTTCCATGTGGTGCTTCATGTCGAGATGGATGGCCCGGTATGCCAGCGCCGGTTCGTCTTCGATATGACACATAGGCAGGTTTACCCCCTGTTCCCTGGCATCCTCCATCAACTGCAGCAGGGTCATGTATCCGTAGAAGCGCCCTTCTTTATTACTGCCCAGTATAACTACCTTATCCTTGAATATATCCAGCCAGTACCCATCGTCTTCCAGTACTATGGACTCATCCCTCAAAAAGACGATTTGCGGACCCGAAAGCTTGAAGGTCTCCTCCATCCCGTTCAGATACTCGGGAGGAACCGCGAGCTTGGTCCCTTCGGTCAGCCGGTAAAACCTTATGGAATCGGGGTGCAACTGGCTGAACCCGTGTATTTCCATTACGTCCGGGCTGGGAAGGATCTCAAAATCCGCCCTGAGATGGTTTGAAAAGTTACAGGAGCTTAAAAGCGCTGCAGATAAAAAAAACAGGAGATATGAAAGATGTCTCATGGTTTCTTCAGTTTTTGCCTATAATACTTCAGTGCGTTCCGTTTTACATCCCATGTGGTGTATTTCACATGCCTGCTCAGAAAGTCCAGTACGAATTCTTCATCAAGTTTGGAATATTCACGCAGTACACAGCCCACTGCCGTCTTTGCAAAGTGTTCTTCCCGCCGGATCAGGATATCGGAAAAACGATCAATGGTCTTTTTATGGGCACCCAGGCTTTTTGCCCTGGCAAAAGGTACCAGGGAAGCCCTCGCTTTCCAAAGATAGGGATCCCGGTTCCAGTGTTTAAGGGTCCATAAAAGCTCTCCTTCACCCGCATCGATCAGGGGGGAAAGCACCTTCACACATAGCAGGTCCGTGGTGTTCCAGTCATGGATATACTGGTCGGAGAACCAGTCTGAGATCAGTCCGATCAGAAAGGTGTTTTTTTGTTTCCCCAGCCAGAACAGTTGCATATAAAGGATGGCCGCCAGCTTATGCTCTGCCAGCCTGCTCCGCATCAATCCGTTCACCATGCTTACCTGCTGGTTCATAGGCAGCTGATCCAGCCCTATCTCCACGTTTGTCTCAAACAAAAGTCTTCTGATTTCGGGGATGCTTATTCCCACAAACCGGATCGCACCTTTCATATAACTGTTCCACCACTCCGCCTTTTCTGGGATCGATCTGATTTCAAGTTCCTGGACAAGCGTCTCCGCGTAGGGATTCATTACTAAAACGGATATGCATCTAAAATAGGTTTTTAAACTCAAAAACACTAAACTTATAGCCTTATTTCGCATGAATTTTTGCTTCGGATAATAATTATTGTGTATATTGAACACATTAACCCTCAATGAATAAACTATGAAAAACACAATCGTAAAAAGTTCCGTATTGCTGCTCACTGTTCTTTTAGCATTTTCCTGTGCGGCCTCCAGGGTCGCCAAAGATCCGCATGCCGCCTATCTGGGAAACTGGGAATATGCGGTCGAGGACCTTCCGGTAGACGTTGACGGTACCATGGTCATCATGAAGGAAGAAGGAATTCTGAGCGCCAAGCTGGTCACCCCGATGGGAGAAGCACCCATTGAAGACATTACAATCGAGGAT
>CAYRLP010000414.1:0-3534 GCA_964424935.1 uncultured Bacteroides sp. | reverse complement strand
GCCTTATATGGCCCGGCTTCTCCACGGGAATGGATCAGACTTTGCAAAGCCCTGGTGGACACGCGTGTATTCGAATGCCAGGTGCTGTCCTATGAAATGATCGGGAGGGACCGCCGTCTGCTGGATGTGCTGATGTATGAGGACCTTGTTTCGCTGGGACAGAACCTGGATAACTGGGCCTCGGTGGATCATTACTCGGTGGGTATTTTCGGGGTACTATGGAGAAAAGGCGTGGTTCAGGACGCTCACATACAGGCATTGCTGGAATCTGATCAATTCTGGGAACGCAGGATAGCCGTTGTTTCAACGGTCTCATTGAATCTCCGGTCGCGGGGAGGCCATGGCGATACTGCCCGTACCCTCCGTGTCTGCGAGCAGGTGGTGGATGATCGCAATGATATGGTCCAGAAAGCCCTTTCCTGGGCGCTCAGGGAGTTGTCAAAGCATGACCGGGATGCGGTCATTTCCTTTATGGAACAGTTCCGGGACCGCCTTTCCGCCAGAGTGATCCGGGAGGTGAATCACAAGCTGGATTTCGGTACCAAGAACTGACCCGTTTCTGTCAACGGGATTCTGTTAATAACTTACCTGGTTTTCAGTCATTTCCGTGATAGAAAAACCAAATATTTTTACTATTTTTACACGAACTCTGAAGAGAGCCTGAATGCAAGTTTAAACGATTGTTATTCAAGTATTTAGAAATACATATCTGGATCAAGAGATTCGATGGGGGCAGAAACCGCTTGCCGGTTTTTCCGAGGGGACTTAATCACATCAAAATAAGGGAAGTTGAAAAGGTGGCTGCCTGACCATCGTATAAACAAATAAAGCAGAGAGATAATGAGTGAAGAGTCGATTAAAAAAGCTTATTCAGCGGACAGTATACAGGTACTGGAGGGACTGGAGGCGGTTCGTAAAAGGCCCGCCATGTATATCGGGGATGTCAGTGAAAAGGGACTCCACCACCTGGTCTATGAAGTGGTGGATAATTCCATCGATGAGGCCCTGGCAGGTCACTGCAGCCAGATTGATGTAACCATCAATGAGGACAATTCCATCACGGTGGTTGACGATGGCCGTGGGATTCCCATTGATCTCCATGAGAAGGAGAAGCGTTCCGCGCTGGAGGTGGTTATGACCGTATTGCATGCCGGCGGTAAATTCGATAAAGATTCCTACAAGGTTTCAGGTGGTTTGCACGGTGTCGGGGTATCCTGCGTCAATGCCCTGTCAGGAACGCTGCGTGCGGAGGTGCACAGGGACGGGGCGATCTACGTTCAGACCTACAAAAAAGGGATACCCGACGGACCGGTTGAAAAGGTGGGGACCACCAAGAAGACCGGAACGATTATCACGTTCAAGCCGGATCATACAATTTTCACGATCACAGAATTCAAATATGAGATCCTGGCTTCGCGCCTGCGGGAACTGGCTTTTCTGAACAAGGGGATCCATCTCAATATAAAAGATTTGCGGGAGAAAGAGGAGAACGGGAACGGAAATGGAAATGGAGATGGGGATGAGCAGGACGCCGGATACGGTGAGAACGGGTACCGCCATGACTCGTTCTATTCGGAGGAGGGGCTAAAGGAGTTTGTTGCTTTTCTGGACGCAACACGTGAATCGCTGATTGAAGAAACGGTTCACATTGATACCGAGAAGAATGATGTGCCGGTGGAGATAGCGCTTCAGTACAACACCTCTTTTTCGGAAAATATCCACTCCTACGTGAACAACATCAATACCATTGAAGGGGGAACCCATCTGTCGGGTTTCAGAAGGGGGCTGACCCGCACGCTTAAAACCTACGCGGAAAAATCGGGGATGCTTGCCAAGCTGAAGTTCGATATCAACGGGGACGATTTCCGGGAGGGCCTGACAGCCATTATTTCTGTCAAGGTGGCTGAACCACAGTTTGAGGGACAGACCAAGACCAAGCTGGGGAATTCGGATATCATGGGGGTGGTGGACCAGGCCGTGAGCGCTTCCCTGGCCAATTACCTGGAAGAACACCCCAAGGATGCCAAGCAGATCGTATCCAAAGTGATCCTGGCTGCAACGGCCCGTCATGCAGCACGGAAAGCCAGGGAACTGGTGCAGCGAAAGAATGTGCTGTCAGGTGCCGGATTGCCGGGAAAGTTGGCCGACTGTTCGGAGAAGGATCCGGCCGTTACCGAGATATACCTCGTGGAGGGGGACTCTGCAGGGGGTACGGCCAAACAGGGAAGAGACCGTACCTTTCAGGCGATCATGCCCCTGAGGGGAAAGATCCTGAATGTGGAGAAGGCCATGGCCCATAAGATCTTCGAGAATGAGGAGATCAAGAATATCTTTACGGCCCTTGGTGTGAAGATGGGAACCGAGGAAGACAGCAAGGCCCTGGACCTGAGCGGACTACGCTATCATAAAATTATAATAATGACGGATGCCGATGTGGATGGCTCCCATATTGCCACCCTGATCATGACCTTCTTCTTCCGCTATATGAATGAGCTGATCAAGAACGGGTACCTGTACATTGCCACCCCGCCGCTGTACCTGGTTCGCAAGGGGAAGACAGAGCGGTATTGCTGGAGCGAAGAAGAGCGGATCGCTTTTATTAAAGAGGTAGGTGGAGGAAGTGAGTCCGGCATCCATATCCAGCGCTATAAGGGTCTGGGTGAGATGAACGCGGAGCAGCTCTGGGAAACTACCATGAATCCAGAGAAACGTACTCTCAGGCAGGTGAGCATTGACAGTGCTGCTGAGGCGGACCGCATTTTTTCCATGCTGATGGGAGATGAGGTACCTCCAAGGAGGGAGTTTATTGAGAAGCATGCCAAATATGCCAATATTGATGCCTGACTCCTAAAACCACACAACCATGTTCAAGCGTATACCCCTTTATCTGTTAGCTGTGATCCTTACGGGTTGCAGTACGGGCGGTGACCGGAGCAGTTCTGCCGAAGCAACCTCCTATGATTTCCTATGGTACAATCCTGAGATTCCGTTCGAGGAGCGACTCCACCTGCTGATCGAAGAGATGACCCTGGAAGAAAAGATCAGTCAGCTCACCCATGATGCTGCGCCTATTGAAAGGCTGGGGGTGCCCGAATACAACTGGTGGAGCGAGGCGCTTCACGGGATCGGACGGAACGGCAGGGCCACGGTTTTTCCCCAGCCCATTGGTATGGCGGCCGCCTTCGACCGGGAGCTCATCCACCGGGTTTACACTGCTGTTTCAGATGAGGGCAGGGCAAAATTTGCAATCGCGCAGGAGCTTGGTAATTACGGACAGTACGCCGGACTCACCTTCTGGACCCCCAATGTAAATATATTCAGGGATCCCAGGTGGGGCAGGGGAATGGAAACCTACGGGGAAGATCCCTACCTGACTTCCCAGCTGGGAATGGAAGTGGTGAGGGGACTACAGGGAGATGATCCGAAATACCTGAAAACAGGAGCCTGTGCCAAACATTATGCGGTACATTCCGGCCCGGAGGCATTGCGGCATGAGTTTGATGCCATTCCCAGCATGAAGGACCTGCATGAAAC
>CAYRLP010000413.1:0-3539 GCA_964424935.1 uncultured Bacteroides sp. | reverse complement strand
GAGTAAAAGTAACTCAAGGTAGCGGTCAATAGCCTCCTGCATTTGATCGCTTCGCATATATGCATTACCCAGTGCCAGAAGCGCGCGCTTATATTCCGGATCTATTCGGTTTGCATTCAGGTATGCATCAATGGCCTTCTCCGTATCGTTCTGGTCATCATAAATCCTCCCGAGGTTGTACCAGCTTTTCAGTGCTTCAGGATCGTACTGGATGGATTTAAGGTAACACTCTATGGCCCTGTCCGTGGAATCCAGATCGGTATAGAGGAGCGCAAGGTTGTAATAAGCCAGGGAGTAATGAGGATCAGCTTCAATGGCCTTCCTGTAGCTCTCTATAGCCTGTTCAGGCCTTCCTTGTTCTTTGAAAAGAATGGCCCTGTTCAGATAGGCCTCCGGGTAGTTATGATTTGCCTTTTCAGCTGCAAGCTTGTATAACTGTATGGCGGCTTCCATATCTCCGCCGCCTGCTGCTATTTTAGCCTGGTAAAAATAGGCCTGCGGCAGGGTATCACCGGCCGTAAATCCCGACAGTACAAGTTCAGCCTCCTTCATTCTTTGCTGGGATATCAGTAGATTCCCCAACTCCTTCATCACCCTTTCATCGTTCGGCTCCTTTTCCAGGGCTTTCCTGTAATGATGCTCTGCTTTTGAAGTCTGGCCGTTCATGCTGTACAGGTTGCCCAGGTAATAATTAGCCTGAAAAGAAGAGGGATTCAGGTTGTATATCTTCAGCAGTTCGGCCTCTCTTGTATCCTGATCACTGAAGGTGAGAGCCAGTTGAAGTCTGGCAAGCTCACTGCCGGGACTGAGCAGGATGGCCTCGTTCAGTTCCTTTCTGGCTGAAAGGGTATCTTTCTGCATCAGCAACACCATTCCCAACTGGCAGAGGGCCTTTGATTTCCTTTCACCCGATGAAAGACCGGCTGCTGTCATAAACGCATCCCGGGCAGCGTCTGGCTGATGCATCTCATTATAAAGCAAACCCATATAATAGTATATTGCCGGGTTATTGGGATCCGACTGAAGGGCAATTTCATATTGCTGTTCCGCCTCCTTATGCCTCAACATACTTGTATAAAGCGATGCAAGATTGATCCTGGCTACTGTAGATCCGGGATCCAAATCAAGTGCCGTTTGAAAATTCCTCTCCGCCTCGGCATATTCCATCAACCTTACAGAAATCCTTCCCCTGAGGTCCCAGATTCTGGCCGACCCGGTATTCCTGTTCAATAGGACGATAAGTTTTTCTTCGGCTTTCCTGTATTGCTGTATCCTGTACAGTTCCCGTGCCTGTGTATACAGCCCATCCTCCATTTCGGGATTTCCTGATTCCCGTCTGAACTCTTCATCAGAAGAAAGGGAAAAAAGATCGGATTCATAGGTGTCTTCCGTATCCCTGAGCATAATGATTTCCGGTTCCATGGAGACCTTCTGCGCATAATTGTCAAAAACGGAGGTCCCGATGAGTATAGCCACCAGGAGCAACAGGTAAGGTATAAAGCTCTTATATAAAGGTTTGATCATGGAACGTCGTAAGAAAGGTTTGCAAGGACCTCAAGCAGTCCGTTCTGGTTTGAATTCTGGATCTGAAGACCGGGCCTTGAATTGATCTCGATGACAAGCGGTCCTTTTTCCTCATCTAAAATAATATCCACACCCAGGTATTTGAGAGGAACCAGCCTGGCCGCTTGCCTGCTGATGTCCAGGAACTGCTTCCAGTCAGGTATGGCCAGTCCCCTGAAAACATTCCCGGAATCGGGATGTGCCTCTACCAGTTTATGCCTGTGAATTGCGTATCCAAGACGGCCGGTTTCCAGGTCGACGCCGATTCCGAGGGCTCCCTGGTGAAGGTTGGCTTTCCCTTTGGAGCGGACGGTGGGTATCCGGAGCATGGCCATGACCGGAGTGTCCATGTGGACGATCACCCTCACATCCGGGATCCCTTTTTCGTAGATATTCCTGAAAAAGGGGTGTGGGGACAGCCGTTCTTCCAGGATCGCCTTATCGGCATGATCGTGGGAGTAGGCACCATAAAGGATCGCGGCGATATGCATCTTCAGCCGTTCCATAGAGATGGTCTTTCCTTCCGGGGTACTCCAGCCCTTATGGTTTTTTAGCAATAGAAGGATCCCGTTTCCCCCGCTTCCCAGGGAAGGTTTCACCACAAAGTTGTCCAGATGCTCCAGGGTCACTAGTTTTTGTTCCACCTCCCATAAATGTTCGATAATACTATAGGTCCGCGGAACCGGGATCCCCTTTTCCTCCAGAAGGATCTTGCTCAGCGCCTTGTCATTGGCTAGTTTCTGTTCTGACCGGGGATTGAGAGGATATACATACTCAATGTTCCTGCGGTTGATTCCCATGACGTGATCCTGGGCACTCCATATTTTCTGCAGGTATTTTCTCATGTCTTACTTCGCAATAATTGTCCTGAACCTGAAATATTCCAGCATCCTTAAACCGATCCATCTGCCCAGGAGAATATTCAACCCGATGAGGGCAAGGAAGATCTCAGGGAATGCCAGGAAAAGGGTTTCCATGGAGATGGAATTCATGACATAATAGGCGAAGACCACTACAATCAAGGTCTGTCCGGTGATTGCCAGGGCTGTGGTATAACCGTCCTCTTCAATCTTTCGGGCGAAACGTTCGGCGCTGACCGTGAGTACGACGATGGGGAACAGTGTGACGTATGCCAGGGCGATCATCCCCGTACCAAGGGCAAAATAGGAAATCAGCAGGAAGAGCATGACCACACAGACGAGCATAACCACCAGTTTTGGGGTATAGAGGATGCCCCATCGTTCCAGAGGGAAATGAACGAGACTCACAGTCCCAATGACCAGCAGATAGGCCAGCAGGCCATACCACAATCCTGTTTCGCGACTTGCCACCGCTATCAGAGCAGGGAGGAATACTCCGAAGGTGTTGATCCCTATCACATTCCTGAAGATCGCGACCACCGTGGCCCCCAGCGGAAGCAAAAGGATAATTTTCAGCAAACCGATGGGTACCCCGATATTGTCAAAAGCTTCCCACAGGTTATAGGCGTTGAAGGGATGTGATTTCAACTGGCTGGACAGCATGGGATTGACTGAAAGCCTGGGCTTGATCGTATATGCATAATTGAAATTGATGCTGGGAGTATGTGAAAAAAGGAATTCGTCCCCCCTGTACAGGGCAAGGTAGTTGTATGGAAGGTAGGCAAAGTGGCCGTTGAGAGGATCGAAAGGTACCCACTCGCCGGCCAGGTAGACCTCCACCCACTGATGGGAAGTCTTTTTGGTACCATTTTCCAGGATCATACCCCCGACCAGTCTTGAAGGAATCCCTGCTGAACGGGAAAGAGCTACGAACAGCCTGCTTTTCCCGTTACAGGAGGCTTCACCAAGTTTGGCTGCCGTAAGTGCGTCAGTCACACCCTTGAAGGGTCTTGGGGTCAGTGATCCGGTGTATTCCATGATCCGTTCCATGATCTTATATACCTGCTGTTCACCACCCACCTTCTCGGTGTATATCTGTCTGATCCGGGGATGGTT
>CAYRLP010000412.1:0-3541 GCA_964424935.1 uncultured Bacteroides sp. | reverse complement strand
GCAACCCCCTGGAGATCCTCAAAGTCTGGAAAGGGGGACTGGCCAGTCACGGTGCAGCCATCGGTATATTGCTTGCTCTCTGGTTATACGTACGTAAATTCAAACTCTCCTTTCTCTGGATGATCGACCGGATTGTAATCGTCGTAGCACTGGGAGGGGCTTTTATCCGGTTGGGTAACCTGTTCAATTCCGAGATCTACGGTCTTCCCACCGATCTTCCCTGGGGATTCGAATTTGTCAGGGACCGCCTGGTTGACTCTAACACCGGTGAGGTACTACCCACGGTGCCCCGGCACCCTACACAGCTCTATGAAGCGCTCAGTTACCTTCTCATATTTACGATCCTTTTCACCTTCTATCGAAAACGCTACCTGAAAGCCAGGGACGGTTTTATTTTCGGTGTGTTTATGATTCTGCTGTTTACGGCCCGATTCTTTATCGAGTTCGTTAAAAACGATCAGGTTGCTTTTGAGGCAGGAATGAAATTCAATATGGGGCAGCTCCTTAGCCTTCCCTTCATTATTGCAGGGGTGGTTATGATTCTCTGGACCGCCAAAAAGCCACGGTACTTCTCACAGGAACCCATACCCAAAGCTCCCAGGAAAGGAAGAAAGGCCACCTAAACTCTTGCGCCATGGACACAGGTAATTTCTGGTTTGCTTTTGGTCTCACGCTGTTTGCCGGATTGTCCACAGGTATAGGAAGTGCCCTGGCATTTTTTACCAGAAGTACCAGTACCCGTTTCCTTTCAATCAGTCTGGGATTTTCTGCCGGAGTGATGGTGTATGTTTCCTTTGTCGAGATTCTGGCTAAAGCCCGTGAGGCCCTGGTTCCGGGTTATGGGGAAAAACTTGCTTCCTGGTATTCGATCTTTGCTTTTTTTGCAGGGGTGTTGCTGATCGGCCTGATCGACCGCCTGATCCCCTCTCCTGAAAATCCTCACGAAATAAGGAAAGTAGAGGAAATGGCCCATGGAAGCAAAAAGAATCCCAAGCTGATACGAATGGGCCTTTTCACGGCACTGGCCATTGCTATCCATAATTTTCCGGAGGGAATCGCGACTTTTATGGCCGGTTTATCGGATGCTACCATTGCCATCCCCATCGGTGTGGCTATCGCTATACATAATATCCCTGAAGGTATTGCCGTATCTGTTCCCATCTCTTTTGGAACAGGAAGCAAAAAAAGAGGTTTCTTGCTTTCTTTTCTTTCGGGACTGGCTGAACCGGTTGGCGCCCTGATGGCCTGGTTTATCCTGATGCCTTTTCTGAATGCTAACCTGTTCGGATTTATTTTTGCAGCCGTTGCAGGTATTATGGTATTCATTTCCATTGACGAACTTCTCCCTACAGCCAGGGAGTATGGCCTGCACCATCATTCGGTTTATGGTTTTGTTGCAGGGATGGCGGTCATGGCACTAAGTCTTTTACTATTTATATAGATGTCGGAAAATAATAGAGTCAGAAGAACACATTCACATCACCATCATCATGTTGTAAACGAAAAGAACCTGTTGGCGGCCACTTTTCTCAACCTGGTGATCACGGTGGTGGAGGTGGCCGGAGGGCTGCTTTCAGGCAGTCTGGCTCTTTTTTCCGATGCCCTCCATAATCTCAGCGACACCTTTGCCACCTTCATTGCCTACCTGGCCACCCTGATCGGTAAGCGGGAGGCAAATCAAAAACAGACCTTCGGATATAAGCGCCTTGAGATTCTGGCTGCTCTGATTAATGCGGTCATTCTGATCATCATGAGTGTCTTCCTGATCAGGGAGGCCTGGGAGCGGTGGCAAAACCCTTCCCCTGTCAATTCTGTCATCATGCTGGTGGTGGGATTGATCGGATTGCTGGCCAACCTGTACGCCGTGCTGATTCTTCGCAAAGATGCCAGTAAAAGCATCAATGTTAAAGCCGCCTATGTTCATCTGATCGGAGATAGTCTCTCATCTGTCGTGGTTGTCATTGGCGGCATATTGATACAAATCTTTGAGATTACCTGGATTGATCCCCTGATCACTGTGGCCATCTCCCTGTATATTGTCCGTTCAGGATACCTGATCCTGAAGGAATCCGTGAATATCCTGATGCAGTCTGCTCCCGATCATCTCGACCTTCCCGCCATTAAGAGAAGGGTTGAGGGTCTTACGGATGTATTGAACATACACCATATACATGCCTGGATGCTTACCGACCGGGAGGTACATCTGGAAGCTCATGTTGAATTGAAAAAGGACCTGAAACTGAGTCAGGTCAAACAGATACAGGATGATATTGAAGGATATCTGAAAAAAGAATTCAGAATCAGACATATCACACTTCAATTTGAGTTTAATACCAATCATGCACCCAGTATGATACACACCAAAGGGGAATAAATGAAAAGAGAAGTCAGAATCATACGGGCATCCTGGTGGGCTATTCTGGTAAATGCCATTCTCGCAATCCTCAAGCTCCTGGCTGGATTTATATCCGGCAGCTATGCGGTGGTTGCTGATGGGATCGACTCGGTTTCTGATATCGTTTCTTCCCTGGTGGTTCTGATTGCAGCCAGGATCATCGCCCGGCCTCCGAACATCAAATTCCCTTACGGATATAAAAAGGCTGATACCATTGCCACCAAGGTCCTGTCATTTATTATCTTTTTTGCTGGGGCGCAGCTGGCATACTCCACCATCCGGATCCTTGTAAGCGGTGAGGTCCTGGAGGCTCCGGGGAGACTTGCCGTCTGGGTGACTCTCATCTCGCTTGCGGGAAAGCTTGTACTGGCCCTGATGTTGTTCCGTACCGGAAAGAAAGTGGAAAGTACCATGCTGATTGCCAATGCAAGAAACATGCGTAATGATATCCTGCTTTCCTTAAGCGTCCTGGCCGGTTTGCTTTTTACCTATATCCTGGATCAGCCCCTGATCGATCGCATCCTCGCCTTTCTGATCAGCCTTTTCATCATGTATGAGGGGTTTCGTATCTTTATGAAATCCAATATTGATCTGATGGATGGTATCGATAATATCGAGGTTTACAACAGATTATTTGAATCCGTTCATTCCGTCAGGGGAGCCCACCACCCTCATCGTGTCAGGGCGAGGAAAATTGGACACTACTATATGATCAATCTTGATATCGAGGTAGATCCTGATCTTCCTGTCAAAGAGGCCCATGAAATTGCAAAGCTTGTGGAAACCAGCATCAAATCGAACCTGAAAAACATCTATGATGTGATGGTTCATGTGGAACCTCTTGGAAATCTGGAAGAAGACGAGAAGTATGGAATCACTGAATCTGAAATAGAAAATCAGTAATAATGATTACACGGGAATGGCCCATGTACAAGGTGGTTCTGGAAAACCTTCAACTTTTGCCGCTGCTGCCCCGTTTCAACCTGAAACCGGGCTTCGGGGAAAAAAGCGTGGATGAGGTGTGCCAGGACCACGGGGTCAATACAGATTTCTTCCTGGAAATCGCTAATGCCTACCTGGATGAACTCTATGTGCCTGAAGGAGGCCTTTCCCTTTTTTCTCTGGGCACCATGGTTAATTATATCC
>CAYRLP010000411.1:0-3544 GCA_964424935.1 uncultured Bacteroides sp. | reverse complement strand
CCTTTCGCTCCCGGTGGTTCCTCTCCCTGATCGGCTTTGTGGCTTCCATCTGGGTAATGTTCAAGATCAAAACCTTCTTTGCGCTGGGGGCCTATCTGATCATGATCCTGATCTACCTCTATATTAACAATTATCATAAGGACCGGAAGGGGCTGGTGTCGATCTTTTCCAATGCCCTGTTTCAGCTGAACCGGAACCTGCATGTCTATGTTCAGCAGACCAGGCAATCCAGAGCCAAAGAGGAGTGGAGACCCAGTGTGATCTGTATCTCCAGGGATTCCTTTAAACGTGACAGGGCCTTTCAGCTGCTGAACTGGATCAGTCACAAATACGGTTTTGGAACCTATATTCATCTCATTGAAGATTATTATTCGCGATCCAGCAGGATGAAAGCGGAAGCGGAACTGGACAAACTGATTAAGAGTTTCAGCGGAAAGGGGAACCATGTGTACGTCGATACCATGATCTCACCTTCCTATACATCCGCCGTGGCGCAAGCCATCCAATTGCCGGGGATCTCCGGAATGGAAAACAACATGGTGATTTTTGAGTATGATCGCGAATACCCCGAAACGCTGCAGGAGATTGTGGAAAATTTCGCCCTGGTCAATGCAGGCAAGTTTGATGTCTGTATTCTGGGAAGTTCCAAGAGATCCATCAACTATAAGAATGGCATCCATGTATGGATCCGGAGCGACGACTACGAAAACTCACACCTGATGATCCTGCTCAGTTTTATCATCCAGGGGCATCCGGTCTGGAGGAAAGGTGAGATCAAGATATTTGACGTCTGCAGCCGGGAGAATGAACAGGAGACCAGGACGAATCTGGAGGAGTTGGTCAGAACGGGACGACTGCCCATCACTTCCAAGAACATTCAGGTGCTGGTTCAGGAATCGGTTCCCGATCCACGGATGCTGGTTACCGAGCATTCGGCCCAGGCCGGCCTATGCATCATTGGTTTTCACGCCGAGGTCCTGAAAAAACAGGGGATCCATACCTTTGACCGCTTTGATGAGGTGGGAAATATCCTTTTTGTGAATTCCCATTCTCAGAAGGAGATCGGTTAATCCAACAACTATTTGTATCTTCAAGTGTTTAGAAAAAAACTAATCTATGAAAAGGATCATATCTGTGTTCCTTCCGGTGCCGGTTTTTATTTTGATGTTCGCCGGATGCAAGGAAAAAAGTGCGGCTACCCTGCCGCCGCCCCAGGTGCAGGTCGTTGAAGTGACCCAGCAGGATATTCCTCTGATGAAGGAGTTTGTAGGACAGACCTACGGACTGTCAGATATTGCCATTCAGGCCCGGGTGGATGGATTTCTGGAAGGAATTCATTTTGAAGAGGGACGAAGGGTTCGAAGGGGACAGTTGCTCTATACCATCGATCCGGAACCTTACCAGGCCAAACTGGCTGTGGCACAGGGCCAGCTTGCCGAAGCCAATACCCAGCTGGTGAAGGCAGAGAGCGACCTGATCCGGATCCGGCCCCTGGCTGAAATAAACGCTGTTAGCCAGAGCGACCTGGATGCGGCAGTTGCGCAGCGGGATGCGGCCCAGGCAGCGGTGGATGCCGCCGGGGCCAATCTGGAATCCGCGAAAATTGAACTGGGATATACCCGGGTCTACTCGCCCATTGACGGGATCATCGGAAAGACGGAAGTCTATCCCGGGGATTATGTGGGAAGGGGAATCAATAATGTGGTGCTGAATGAGGTATCGCGGATCGATACCATCCTTGTCAATTTCCACCTCCCTGAAGAACAATACCTCGAACTGGCCCGCGTACTCCAGGTACAGGATCCCGATTTAATCAGGCAAAACAGGCCGGAAAGGGGCCTGACCCTGATCCTGGCTGACGGATCTGTATACCCTGAGGAGGGAAGGATCCGGTTTGTGAACCGACAGGTGAATGCCACTACGGGGACAATTATGCTGCAGGCTTCTTTTCCCAATCCGGATCTGCTCATTCGTCCCGGACAATTTGCCAAGGTTCGGGGCACCGTGGATATCATACGGGGCGGAATACTGATCCCCCAGCGTTGCGTTGTTGAATTGCAGGGAAATTACAGTGTATTTGTGGTGAATGAGAATAATGAGGTGGAGTACCGGAATATTGAGGTTGCTTCCGCTTATGAGACCAGTTACCTGATTGTCTCATCCGGGCTGGATCCCGGTGACCGGGTGCTGTATGAGGGACTTCAGAAAGTAAAGAGCGGCATAAAAGTTAATCCGGTTCCGTTGGATATAGCCGCAACAACCTCAGAAAATCAGGACAATGGGTAATTTTTTTGTGCGCCGTCCCATCGTGGCGATGGTGATTGCCATCGTTATTCTTATCATCGGAATCCTGTCCCTGCTGAACCTTCCCATGGAGCAGTACCCGGACATCACTCCTCCCATGGTCGAGGTGCGGGCCTCGTACACGGGGGCCAATGCCCTTAATGTGGAGCAGTCGGTGGCCACGCCCCTGGAGCAGCAGATCAATGGTGTGGATAACATGATCTACATGAAATCCATCAATGCCAACGATGGGTCCATGAATATACAGATCACCTTTGAGGTGGGGACCGATCCTGACATGAATACGGTCTTTTCACAGAACCGTGTATCCTCGGCCACCCCCAAGCTCCCGGAGGAGGTGAAGCGAATCGGGGTGAATACGGACAAGACCATGAGCAGCATCATCATGGCCATTTCCCTCTACTCAGACGGCCGGTATGACAAGGATTTCCTGGGTAACTATGCGCTGATCAATATCAAGGACATCCTGGCCCGGATCAAAGGGGTGGGCCGGGTCAACGTCATGGGGGCCAGCGACTATTCCATGCGTATCTGGGTTCAGCCTGATAAACTTGCCCACCTGGGGATCACGGTCCCGGAAATCATCGGTGCGGTCCGTGCTCAGAACGTCATTGTACCGGGTGGAAAATTCGGGGCAGAACCCGCTCCGGAAGGAACGGATTTCACCTACAGCGTCAGGATGCCTGAACGACTGGTATCCGAAGAGGAGTTCGGGAACATTGTCATCCGGACCGAAAGCGATGGCTCTCAGGTTAAGGTCAGTGATGTGGCCACCGTGGAGCTGGGGGTCGAATCTTATAATGTGGTGGCCCGGTTTGATAAAGAGGCCTGTGCGATCATTACGCTCTATCAGGCTCCCGGCACCAATGCAGTGGATCTGGCCAATAAGGTGATTACGGCCATGGAGGATTTGAAAGGATCCTTCCCGGAAGGAGTGGATTACCAGGTGGGCCTGGATGCCACCGCTCCCATCACCGCCGGGATCAAGGAGATCGTGATCACCCTGCTCATTGCCCTGGCCCTGGTGATCCTGGTCGTCTTCGTCTTCATTCAGGACTTCAGGGCCACCCTGATCCCCACCATTGCCATTCCCGTTTCCCTGGTCGGGGCATTTGCCATATTTCCACTGCTTGGATTTACCATCAATGTGTTGTCTCTCCTGGGACTGGTGCTGGCCATCGGCATTGTGGTGGATGATGCCATTGTAGTGGTGGAAGCAGTCCAGGTTAAAATTGCCGAG
>CAYRLP010000410.1:2058-3546 GCA_964424935.1 uncultured Bacteroides sp. | reverse complement strand
GCACATCCCCCTCTCTGTAAATGAGGGATACAGGTATGGCCAGCCACATGAAAAAACCTTCAATGATCAGGATCACACCCAGGATGCGTATAATGGTGCGGGGATTCAGCATCAGGTACTAATTGAAATACTTGCCTATGGTATAGATCACCCCCGGCAGCGCAAATACCACTACCCGGTCGTAAGGTTTTATCTGGGTATCACCATGGGCAATGAATGCTTTTTTTCCCCGTATCACCCCTCCAATAATGGCCTCACGGGGAAATTCAATTTCTGAGAGGGGTCCCCTGGTGGCCGGAGAATCCGGTTTTACCACGAATTCCATCACTTCTGCTTCCGTTCCGGTAAGGCACTTGATGCTGGATACCTCCTCTGCCATGGTAAAGCGGAAGATCCGGCTGGCGGTGATCAGTTTTTTGTTAATGATGGTATCCACACCGATATTTTCGGCCAGGTGGATGTAATCCATGTTCTCCACTTCGGCAATGGTCCGTTTTACGCCCAGATGCTTGGCAAGAAGACAGGAGAGAATATTGGTCTCCGAGTTCCCAGTAACGGCAATGAAGGCGTCCATCTTTTCCAGGCCCTCCTGGCGGAGCAGCTCCATGTCCGTGCCATCCCCGTTTATGACCAGAGTATTGCTAAGCATATTGGACAGTACATAGCTCCGCTGCCGGTCCTTCTCAATCAGTTTCACATAGTGCTGGTTTCCAAGTGCATCGGCCGTCTTCCTTCCGATCCGGCTCCCTCCCAGGATCATGATATCCCGAACCTCGAACTGTTTCTTGCCGGAATATTTGTAAAGCTGCTTCAATCCGGTCTTGCTGCTGATAACGTAGACCAGGTCACCATCTTCAAAACGGTCGTCCCCCGACGGGACGATGGTCTGTGCATGCCTGGTTATGGCTACAGCCCTGTACTCCAGCCCATTGTTACCAGGAGCCAGTTCCCGGAGGGTTTTGTTGATGACAGGTGCATCCTTATCCAGCCGGATCACATACATATGGAGTTTGCCTCCTGCAAACTCAACCACCTCGGTACTGCCTGTTTCCGACAGCAGCCCTACGATTTCCCGGGCTGCAATCTTTTCCGGGTAGATCATGTAATCCACCCCCAGGTTCTCGAAGATCTCCTTATTCACCGGAAGCAGGTACTCCTGGTTATCGATTCTTGCAATGGTTTTCTTTGCCCCCAGCCGCTTACTCAGAATGGATGAATTAATGTTTACATCTTCCGAAGAGGTGACGCTGATCAGCAGATCCGCCTTCTGGATCTTCGCCTCTTTCAACCGGGAGATGGAATTGGCATTTCCTTCAAGGGTAAGGATATCCAGTGTGCTTCCAAGGTTCTTCAGCCGATCGCCATCCTGATCAATCACCACCAGGTCGTGTTCCTCATGACTGAGCATCTTGGCCAGGTGTGAACCGACTTCACCAGCTCCAGCAATTACAATCCGCATAGTCTATAGTAAAGCAACAGGGCAAAATA
>CAYRLP010000410.1:0-2048 GCA_964424935.1 uncultured Bacteroides sp. | reverse complement strand
GCTCCGGATCGTAAGGTCAAATATACCGGACCCCGCTCCGTCCCGATCCGGTCCAGATACCAGTTGCGGTTGGATCCGTCGGCGACCAGAGGCGTCTGCCCCATCCAGTTTCTGTCCGGCAGGGCTTCCAGGGCCGGTTCCCCTGACAGCAGGATGAAATCCAGTTCGGGGTATCCCCTGGCACCGTACACGGAACCTGGCCCCACGGAAAAATCCCTCATTGAACCCGTAATTATCAGTCCGTTGCAATTCCCCCCTCCCAGCATCCATACCCCATCTGCCAGGGGTATGCACGTCGAGATCCTGCCGGAAGCCCGCCCCCACTGCTCCATCCGGGACAGGTGGTTCTTATAGATTCGTCTGTTCCAGCTGGCGTCCCGGTAGCTCGTTATATATTCCAGTGTGGTGCTGTCCGTCAACCAGCAATAGTGATCCACCCGTGTTCCTTCCCGCAGGCTGACCATAGATGCCCCTCTGAAATGGGCAATGACCAGCTCCGAGGAGGCTCGCCGTTTCCATACTGACAGTGCATTCCAGGTCATTGCAGAGGAAATCAGGAGAAGAATAAGGTACAAACTCAACCTGCTCCGGTGATGGAGGGTGATAACGCAGCACAGAAGCATCAGCAGGCATCCCGGAACCATTGCCTTCTGCAGGTACAGATCTTTCAGGACCGCCCCTGGAATGGATGAAACGGTTTCCATGGATTGATTCATCAGCCAGGCCAGTTTCACCAGCAGAAAATTGAATACATCCTGCAGAGCTCCAAAGGGATAGAGGGAAACAGAACAGACAAATACAACAATCAGCAGACTGAGCATGGGCACTGCAAGAAGGCTGGTGATCAGGGCATATACCGGTAACTGGTGAAAATAGTAAATCACCAGGGGTGCGGTAAAGAGTTGAGCTGCCAGGCTCACCGTCGTGGCTTCCGCCAGCCAACGGAGGATGCGGCCTTTCACCCGCAGCAGCTTCATACTTATGGGGTGCAGGACAACAATACCGGTTACTGCAGCATAAGAGAGATGAAAGCCTGCATCCGTCAGCCTGACCGGATGAAGCAGTACCAGGAAAAAAGCCGAAACAAGGATGGCATTCAGGGGATGGTGCCGCACTCCCAGCAGGCGGCTGGCGGAAAAGAAGGAGAACATGGTAACGGACCTGCAGACGGAAGAGGAAAAACCGGTAATAAACGCATAGAACCAGAGAAGTCCCAATTCCAGCAAGCGGAAAGATTGCTTGCCCTTCCGGAAAAGAAGGGTCAGCCATCCTGTCAGGTGCCGCAGGAACCACCAGATGAGTCCCACATGCAGTCCGGACACCGCAAGCAGGTGCATCCCGCCTGCTGAAGCATAGGCCTGGCGCATGTCATCGGTAAGTGAGGAACGGTCGCCCAGGCAGACTGCCTTTAACAGGGATATTTCTTCGGGTTCCCCGGTCCAGTGATCCGAAATCCTGTTTCTCACATTTCCGGGATCGAGCCATCCCATTCCCCCCGAGGGCGCTCCGCTGCACCGGGCATGTTCCCTTCCGGTGGTGATGTAGAAACGGTACCAGCAGTTTCTCCTGCCCATGATGGCCCTGTAATCGGGAAAACCCGGATTTCCGCTGCTGCCTATAGGTTCCAGCTTTCCATAAAACTGCCAGGTCTCTCCCGCACCGGGCAGGATGGAGTCGGTCGGATTCCTGAAATAGGCTTTCAGAACGGTTGGGGTCCGGCAGACTGTATCGCCCGAACAGAGGCATCGGAGTTCCAGGTTAAAACTTGGAATCCCCCGGTCCATCCGGGGTGAACCCTGCAGAGTCCCTCTCACCACCAGCCCCTGATCCACAGGCAATCCGGGATCTTTGGGGTATGAGAGGAATCCGGACCCGGCACCAGTCAGCATACAAACCAGAAACAGGGGCAGGGAGATGAGACCCGGGAAAGATCCGGGTTTTCGACCCTGCCACCGGTATATCAATACGGCACTCACCCAAAGAAGCAGTGCAAGAAGGATCACCTCATACACAGGAAGCCTGATGAGATGATTGATCCCGACCAACAC
>CAYRLP010000409.1:0-3554 GCA_964424935.1 uncultured Bacteroides sp. | reverse complement strand
GGCCGGGGATGTGACCCTGTTGCACATGAAAAACTAATCTCCTGTTTAATGCATATTAAACCAGCGGGACAGGAGGTGGGTTTCCAGATGTTTCTTTTCCTCTGAAAGCTTCCGGGAGGCATCCACGTGGGATCCGGTGGCCACATGCTTCGAATAGAAATCCACATCGGCACGCGCCACCTTCCCGTATCTGAATTCCACATAACATGTGCTTTTTCCCGGGAATGAGGAGGATGGTTCCCTTCCATGGAATTCCTCGAGAATGGACTCGGCCGCGGTTTCCGCCTCGCTTCTGGCAAACTGTCCGGACTTTGGAACTCCTGCATTGCTTACATCACCAATGGCATACACCTGTGGATATTTGCTTAGCAGGTTTGTGTGATCCACGGGGATCCACTCATCGAAAACCAGCCCGCTCTCTTCCACCACCTTCGGGACGCAATGTTCGGGGATCCCCAGAAACAGATCGAAAGGTATCTCCCGTCCGTCATCCAATTCGGCCACGTGACGAACAGGATCAATGGAACCCACAAGAATGTCCGGGA
The DNA here is from genome assembly GCA_964424935.1 of uncultured Bacteroides sp. Taxonomy (GTDB): domain Bacteria; phylum Bacteroidota; class Bacteroidia; order Bacteroidales. Next base: position 3,009 of record CAYRLP010000409.1, on the reverse strand, counting down.
TGTAATGGATTCCCTTCTCTTTAAATGTTTTCAGCAGGGCCTTGGAGGTGCCCAGCGAAGGGGGGATTGGGAGTTCATACGGAAGGACCAGGCTGATCTGGCAGTGTTGCCGGCTGCCCTTTCTGGCCAGATATTCATCAAGCAGCAGGGCCGTTTCGCTGGGAGCAGGGGGACACTTGAAGGGAGTACCGGTCACCCCGATCAGTATATGTCCTTTTACAAATTCCGCCAGCGCATCTCTCGCCCTTTCAGCCCCTTCGAACGAGTAAAACTCGTATCCTGCTTCCGCCAACCCCGGGGTGGCAGGGATGTTATAGTCAGCTCCCAGTGCAACAACCAGCACATCGGCCTGGTACCTGCCACCATCGGTTATGACCGTCCTGGTCAGGGGATCAATGGAGCGGATGCATTCCTGACGGAAGCTTACCCCCGGTTTACGGAACCGTTGATAGGAGTATTTTACGGAGTCCGCCAACCTGCGGTCAAACATCACATCCAGCTTCGAATAACCGAAGAAAAACGAGTCGTTTTTATCTATGAGAGTCAGGTCAAGACGGTCCCCCATCCGTTCGGAGAGGATGGAACTGAGTTCCAGTCCCCCGAAACCGGCACCCAGGACAAGTACCCGTAACCTGCTACGATTCATAGGTGAAGGATTTGAGTCCACATACAAGAATCATAACAACGGGCCTCCCACGTCGGTTCGGTAAATGGGGTGGCTTTCTGTAACCGCGGGCGTTTACTTCACAGGTTCCGGCTGGGCAGATGCCTCAAATACAACCTGGTTCTCTTTTACGTTGATAATGGTGTGGGAACCGGGTTGTACCTTTCCCTCCAGCATGGCAATGGAAAGTCCATCCAGGATCTTTTTCTGGATCAGCCGTTTCAGCGGCCTGGCCCCGAATTGAAGGTCAAAGCCTTCGCGTTTCAGGTAGGCCACGCAGGCATCGGTCACCTCGAAGGTAATGTCCTGTTTATTAAGGAGTTTTTCAAGCAAACCGAGCTGGATATGGATGATCCCCTCGATGTGGTCCGGGGTGAGCGGGCGGAACATGACCAGCTCATCAATACGGTTGAGGAATTCGGGCCGCATGTTACGCTTCAGCAACTCAAAAACCTGCTCCCTGGACTTCTCATAAACCTGATCAAGTTCCGAATCTTTGACTCCCGACAGATTCTCCTGTATGATTTCCGATCCAAGGTTGGAGGTCATGATAATGATCGTGTTCTTGAAATTGGCCACCCTTCCTTTGTTATCGGTCAGCCGTCCGTCCTCCAGGACCTGCAGCAGGATGTTGAAGGTATCGGGATGGGCTTTCTCTATTTCATCCAGGAGCACCACCGAATAAGGTTTTCTGCGGACCGCTTCAGTAAGCTGTCCCCCCTCGTCATAGCCCACATATCCCGGAGGGGCCCCCACCAGCCGGGATACGGCATGCCGTTCCTGGTATTCACTCATGTCAATCCGGGTCATCAGGCTTTCATCATTAAATAGGTATTCGGCCAGGGCCCGGGCCAGTTCGGTTTTTCCAACTCCGGTGGTTCCCAGGAATAGAAAGGAGCCAATGGGCCGATGCTCGTCGGAAAGCCCGGTACGGCTTCTCCGGATGGCGGAAGAGACTGCATAGATGGCTTCCTCCTGACCGACCACCCGTTTCTGAAGTTCTTCTTCGATGTGAAGGAGTTTTTCACGGTCACTTTGCAGCATACGGTTCACAGGGATCCCGGTCCAGCGCGAGACCACCTCTGCAATGTCTTCAGCGGTGATTTCCTCCCGGACCAGGCGTTTCCCATCCTGCTCATATTCCTGCAACTTGGCAATATGGTTCCGGAGCTCTTCCTCAGCGGCTGGTAGCTGGCCGTAGCGGATTTCCGCCACTGCGCCAAGCTCCCCGTCCCGCTCCGCTTTTTCGGCCTGGTACTTCAGGTCCTCAATATGCTGTTTGGTCTTCTGGATCTTCTCTACAATCTCTTTTTCATCGGACCAGTTGGCCATGAGCTGCTTGTGCTCGTCCTCCAGGTCGGCGATCTGCCTGGACAACTGTTCCACCCGGGTTTTGTCCTTTTCCCGCTTAAAAGCTTCCCGTTCGATCTCCAGTTGCTGTATTTTCCGCTCCAGGGTGTCCAAGGATTCCGGTTTAGAATTCATCTCAAGCCTGAGATGTGCAGCCGATTCATCGATCAGGTCGATGGCCTTGTCGGGAAGAAAACGGTCCGTGATGTACCGGATGGAAAGCTGGACCGCAGCGATAATGGCTTCGTCCCGGATCCGGATCTTATGGAAATTCTCATATTTTTCTTTGATGCCCCGAAGGATGGAAATGGCATCCTCCTCCCCGGGCTCATCCACAAATACCTTCTGGAATCGGCGTTCCAGAGCTTTGTCCTTTTCGAAATACTTCTGAAATTCATTCAGCGTAGTGGCTCCGATGGCCCTGAGTTCCCCTTTGGAAAGAGCGGGTTTCAAGATGTTGGCTGCATCCATGGCACCTTCCCCTCCTCCTCCGGCACCCACCAGGGTATGGATCTCATCGATAAAAAGAACAATCTCCCCTTCGGAGCTGACCACCTCCTTCACCACAGCTTTCAGGCGTTCTTCGAATTCCCCCTTATATTTGGCTCCTGCAATCAGGGCCCCCATGTCCAGGGAGTAGAGTTGTTTGGACAAGAGGTCATCGGGCACGTCCCGGTTCACGATCCGCAGGGCGATCCCTTCGGCAATGGCCGTCTTTCCCACCCCGGGTTCCCCCACCAGGATCGGGTTGTTCTTGGTCCGCCGGGTCAGGATCTGCAGAACCCGCCGGATTTCGTCATCCCTTCCGATCACTGGATCCAGCTTCCCCGACTCGGCCCGTTCGTTCAGGTGTACGGCATATTTGGCCAGGGCGTTATAGGATTCTTCTGCCGAGCGGCTGTGCACCTGGCTGCCTTTGCGCAGATCACGGATCGATTCGAGCAGGTCCTTTTCATTCATGCCCGCATCCTTCAGCATGCGGCTCACCTCATTCC
>CAYRLP010000408.1:0-3559 GCA_964424935.1 uncultured Bacteroides sp. | reverse complement strand
CCTCATCAGCTCATGTGTATTTTCCGCACCAAGTTTCTCTATATCTTCTTTTAAAAATTTTAAATACTCAAGCCCTTTATCAAGCAATGGTTTAGAAGTTCTGAATCCATTTGAAACACCACCGGCATATTCATCCATGATCTTCTGAAGCCTGAACATAAACATTTGAGGTTTGATAAAATTCGGATTGATATCCTTATCAACTGAAAAATCTTTATGAGTACTGAATGTATTAAGTGGTTTTATAACCTCACCTTTAATGTGCTCTATCAGTCCGGCAACAGGATTCCATAAGTCAGGATGATCTTTACAATATCTAATAGCTGATTTTGCAGCAATTCTTCCTTCAGTAAAGGAACCTGATGAGAATTTATGGCTTGATGCACCGGATGCATCACCAGCTGCAAATAGCCCATCCACAGTTGTCATCTGCTCATAACCCCAGTGGTAAGGAGGAGGTGAAAGATCTGCCGGTCCGCTGATCCATGCACCTGACGCTCCTGAATGAGAGCTTATAAAATAAGGTTCACAGGCAGCTATCTCCGATGGTTTCTTTTCAGGCTCAATATTCATCGAAGCCCAGAGTAAAGCCTGGCTTACTGTCATATCAAGAAAATCCTCCCAGGCCTCAGATTCCAGCTCCTTCATTTTTCTCCCGGCTTCCTTCTCATCAGGTATCTCAGCTACCAGTTTCTTTATGGCTTCATCGGTCCGCATATAAATGGGCCCGTTCCCCTCTTCCAGCTCCAGCAGCATCAGGTAGTTCCGGAGGTTTGCAGGCGTAGGCTTGGCCGTCCCGTATGGGGCCCATTTCTCCAGTTCCGCTGCCCGCGTCTCCATATAGTCCTCCCCTTTCGCATTGGTGGCTTTGGATTTGAAAAGCAGGAACCAGGCCCCCACAGGACCGTAAGCGTCTTTGAACCGGACCGGCACAAAGCGTACTTCCTGGCAGGTCATCTCGGCCCCGGATTTCAGGGTGAAATAAGTGCTGGCTCCACTGTTGAAGGGGGGATACCAGGACCTTCCCAGTCCCTCTCCCACCGAACGCGGCCGGAAAATGTGTACGGCTCCACCCATGGCATCCAGCACCGCCTTGGCCTTAAATACATAAAATTTATTCTCACGCACGCTGAATCCCACAGCACCCACACAACGGTTATCAAAAACCACAGGTTCCGTAATAAAGATCCGTTCATAGTAAGAGCCGTTCTCGCCCAGTTCATTCAGGGCACGTTTGGCCGCCTCGGAGACAATATTTTTGTAAGATTCGCCATGGATCATGATCTGCCAGCGGCCCTCATTCACATAGTTCCCTGTTTCATCTTTCCAGATAGGTAATCCCCATTTCTCAAACAGGTGCACCGAAGAGTCCACATGACGGGCAATATTGGCAACCAGATCGGCCCGGGCTATACCCATGAGGTCGTTTTTGACATAGTTTACATAATCCTCGACCGTGTTGTTGCCCTTGCTCACCCCGAGATAGAGGTTTATGGCCGACAAACCCATGGCTACGGCTCCGCTTCTTTCCATGGCTGCTTTGTCTACCAGGGTTACCCGCTGCCCTTTTTTCCTGGCCCAGTAGGATGCCTCATAGGCGGCCCCGCATGCAGCCATGCCACCGCCAAGGATCAACAGGTCGGTCTCAATCATTACGGTTTCAAAACTGTCTGCATTCATTCCATTAGCATTTGGTTAAAGGGAATCGGGTTCAGTTCTGAGTACCGGGGATTTCAGATCATCCGATCCTGTGGCAAAACCCGCATCAGGCTCAATGCTCCCCTCGGCTGTGGTACGGATGGGGAATTTGAATCTTTTCACCATCTTATTCCTGAAACGCACAGCCCACATAATGGAATCGGTGCTCCGCAGTGGCTGGACCACTCCCCCCAGCGGCATGAAATCGGCATACCCACGGACCTCGATGGCCTGAGTGGGACATATCTTCACACAGCTGTAACATTCCCAGCACATATCCACGGCCCGGTTGTAAGCCTTGTTTTTTTCCTTATCGAGAACCATCAGGTCGTTTGGACAGATATACTGGCATGCCGTGCGATCCTGGGCCTTGCAACCATCGCACTTTTCATTAATGACGAAACTCGGCATAGGCGGTTAGTTAGTGAGTCACACAAACATAGTTAATTATTCCCGGGAGTGCCTGTTGAAAACGCCGGGCAGGGGAAATTTAGAATTAATCTTCCGAAAAATGCTTGAGCATCTCCCGATAGGAAGAGAAAACCCTGGCACGTGAGACAAATCCAAGGTACTTGCCCTTATTCAGTACGGGGATGTTGTAGCGGCCGCTTTCGGTGAACACGCGGGCCACCTCCTCCATCTGATCAGTTATTTCAAGAGTCCATTCCGGCGTGATCATCAGGTCTCTGATCCGGGTGGTATCGTACATCTCCTGGCGAAACATGATGTGCCGGATGTCGTCCAGCTTAACGATACCCTTCAGATGATTATGCTGATCCACCACCGGGTAGATATTCCTGCTGGATTTGGTGATCACGTGGACCAGGTCCCGAAGGGTGTCATCAGGCCGGACCGTCTTGAAATTGGTCTCGATGAGGTTGGACACCTTCATCATAAGCAGGATGTTGCGGTCCTTGTGGTGGGTCATCAGTTCCCCCCGCTGTGCCAGCTGAACCGTATAGACCGAATTTTTCACAAAATACCTGGTGGTGCCATAGGAAATGGTACTGGCCAGCATGAGAGGCAAAAAGAGTTCATAGCCTCCTGTGATCTCGGCGATCAGAAAGATGGCGGTCAGGGGTGCATGAACCACCCCTGCAATCATTCCGGCCATTCCCACCAGGGTCATGTTGCTAACAGATACATCCACTCCCAGCTGGTTTAGCAACAGACCGAACAACAAGCCCGTATTGGCGCCCATAAACAGGGTCGGTGCAAAGATCCCCCCGATTCCACCTGCCGAAAAGGTAAGGGTGGTCGCAAAAACTTTCAGGCCGATAATGAATAAAATGTACAGGGCCAGCAGGGCAAAACTCTGGGACCACCCTTCAAAGAAGGTCTGATCAAATAGATGGTAGAACTCTCCCCTTAGTTCCTGGTTCACAACTTCATAGCCTTCCCCGTACAGGGGCGGAAACAGAAAAATGATCAACCCCAGGACACCCCCGGCCAGCAACAGCTTTTTCCAGGGACTTCCAAATTTTTCGAATATGGATGTGATCCAGATATAGCTTTTTGTAAAATAGGCCGACAGCAGTCCGGCCAGGGCCCCCAGCAAGAGGTACCAGTGCGTCTGCCCCATATTGAACTGCTCGGTAAGACTGAACTGGTAAAGGACGTTCTGTCCCAGGAAAAGGTAGGAGGTTACCGCACCAGTCGCCGAGGCAATCAACAGGGGAATCACAGCCCACGTTGTCAGATCAAGCATGATCACCTCAAGTGCAAACACAATCCCGGCAATGGGTGCTTTAAAAATAGCTGATACGGCACCCGCACTTGCACAGGAGATCAGCAGGGTGACCTCTTTGTAGCTGAGCTTAAAAGCTCTTCCAATAGATGATCCCACCGCACCCCCGGTAGC
>CAYRLP010000407.1:0-3564 GCA_964424935.1 uncultured Bacteroides sp. | reverse complement strand
ATGCTATGGCCAGGGTTTTCCCTTTGAGCCAGCTCGGGTGAAAATCACCCAGGGAGAAGGCCACGCAATCGGCGGCAAGAAGCAGGTCCGTTTGCCTGAAATAGGAAGCCCCGGGATTGATCAGGTGCATCTGGACCGGCCACTGGTGCAGTTCGGAAGCCTGCCTGAAAGGGGCATCCGGTAATATGCCTCCGGCTACAGGGGCTGCCTGAAGGGTAACCGACTGGGGTGTAAAACTTCGTGCCTCTGAACCCGCGCAACCGCAGGCCAGTTGTTCCGCTTCCACCTTTGCATGGTGGACCCTGCTCAGGACCTTTTCCAGGTGAAAAGGCAATTCCTCCCGGTGGTCTTTCAGGAATTTTACCCCTTCTTTCAGGTACGCCATTTCCTGATGTTCTTTCAGGTGTTGCAGATGCGCCACGACCGTATTTTCCCCTTTCTGGATCATGATTTCCATGACCTTGGTCTCATTGTACGGTTCGGCCTCTCTCTTCCGAATGGTAATGGCTCCCTGGGGACAATGTCCCAGACAGGCACCCAGTCCGTCGCACATCAGATCACTGATCAGCCGGGCTTTTCCGTCGATCATCTGGAGGGCCCCCTCGTGGCAGCCGGGAATGCAGTTTCCGCATCCGTCACAAAGTTCCTCATCGATATGAACCATCTCTCTTATCATCGCACAATCAGGTATTGGTTTCTGATACAAATATGCAGGGGTTAAAGGCCTAAGCGCAGTAACATATGTTACAGCTGGCGGAAAAACCGATGCGGAAATTGCTATATTTGGTACCGTGGCGGGGATTTAAAACAAGTGTCGGATCTTGGTGTATTGTAATTGAAAAACTATAAATTTGATTTCATGAGAAAGAAGGCAGGGGTAGTTTCCCTGGGGACCATTCTGCTCCTGTCGGTTGCTGTACCCTTAATGGGGCAAAGTGCCCTTACCATCCAGGAGAAGAAGATCTCCGGCCGGACCGTGTATGAGTATTTTGTAGATGAGGGCCTGGACGAGCCGGTGGTCGAGTCCATTGAAAAATTCGACGAGCACGGCCAGTTGCTTGAACTGAAAGAGTTCAGCCGCAAAGGAGAAGTGAAGAAATGGGAGAAATATTCCTATAACGCTGAAGGGAAGCTGATAGAGGAGGTATTCCTGGACGCCAAAGGCAGGGTGGAGCGGACCGAGAAAAGTATATACTCAGAAGGATTGAGGACCGAAAAACTATTTTACGATAAAAAGGGCCGGCTTTTTAAGCGAAAGGTATATGAGTATGAGTACCGGAATTGATTTCGACCAAATTCTGAACCAGTTCCAGGGCATTTCCTTGGAGGAGGTGGACCGGGCCAGTCTCATGCGACGCAAGGATAACAAGTACCTGTTCAGCATTGAGCATCTGGCCTCTCTCCTGGAGTTGGTGAAAAAGGATTACCGCGTACTGGAGATTGACGGTTCACGCTGGCAGCATTACCATACACGTTATTTTGACACCGATAACCATGAGATGTATCACAAGCATCACCGGGGACAGGCCAACAGGCACAAGGTACGCATCAGGAGATACGGATCCGGGGATGTTCATTTTCTGGAAGTGAAATTGAAGAACGCCAAAGGGGTGACTTCCAAGAAGCGGGTGAAGACCTATGGAATGGATCATTCGGTATTGCTCCAGGAGGAGCAGTTTCTTACCACCTATTCTCCCTATGAAAGCCAGGGAATCGATTCCGCCATGGAAAATATATTCCGGCGGATCACGCTGGTCAGTCACGCTCAGACGGAGCGCGTGACCCTGGACTATGGTTTGCAGTTCGCCAGTAAAGTGGCTGATGTGGGATTGGAACTCCCCGGGATCGCCGTCGCTGAAATCAAATATGAGGACCAGCTTGCGGGTTCATCTCTTCATGCGGCTATGAGAAAACTGCGTATCAAACCGAGCCGGTTCAGTAAATATGCCATCGGAATGGCGCTGCTTCACCCCGAGCTGAAGCAGAATCGTTTCAAAAGCAGGGTTCGAAAGGTAACTCAGCTTAATAACCAGTACCAACTAACTTTAAAATAACCCAATTATGCCTGAATTTCTGAGTATTCAATTGATAGACCGGGAAGATTTTCTGGACCTGGTGATCCGGGCCGCTTTTAACCTTGGTGTAGTCCTTATCCTGGTTCGTCTACTCTACTACAAAATCACTCCCCGAAAAGAGTACCTCTTTACCTACATCCTGATCAGCGTGGTCGTGTTCTTCATGATTATGCTGCTGGAGAATGTGGGGGTCGAAATTGGTTTTGCACTCGGACTCTTTGCCATATTCGGAATGCTCAGGTACCGAACCCAGCAGATTCCCATCCGGGAGATGACCTACCTTTTCCTGGTGATCGGGGTTTCTGTGATCAACTCCCTGGCCAACCGGAGGGTTAGTTATGCGGAGCTTCTGCTGACCAATTTTGTTATTGTGTTGGTCACCTACCTGCTGGAGAAGGTCTACCTGATGAAGACCGAAATCAGAAAGCTGGTCTTCTACGAGAAAATAGACCTGATCAAACCCGAGAACCGGGACGAGATGATTGCGGATCTGACAACGCGGACCGGCCTGCCCATTCACCGGGTGGAGATCGAGCGGATCGATTACCTGCGGGATATGGCCCGGGTCTATGTCTTCTATTTTGAAAAGGACTGGAGGGATGCAGGGGGGAGCGACCAGGGCGGTGACAACGACGACTGACCTGGTTCCAGAGCAGGTTTACTTTTTCACCAGCTTATATACCTCATGCACGGTGTTGCTGGCGCCAATCTCCAGGGTATAGATCCCGGCTGGAAGATATGACAGATCGGGTAAGGCGTAGGCAAATTCATGCCCCGAATATCGGGCCAGACCCTGATGGACCACCCGTCCGCTCATATCAATCAGCCTGATGGGCAGCTCCTGTTCCCTTGTCCCGTTCAGATCCACAAAGGTCGCAGACAGATCGGATGGGTTCGGATAGATTCTCCCGGAGCCGGGTGGGGGAATTAGCGGAAGATCTCCAGTGGAAAGGGCCCAGCACCGTCCGGCCCATTTCTCATCCATCCATTCCAACCGTTCATCGATCCAGTTGCGGAGGTACCATTCCTCATCATCATAGCTCTGTCCCACGTAACTGTTGGGCCAGACGTATATTCCAAGTACCGGCCAGCGTTCGAAATTCCGGGGAAGGGAGGGACCCATAACGAGTTTGGCACTGTCTATGATTCCATGGAGGTGTTCGCTGTGCAGGACCGTTTCACGGAGTTCGTCCCACCGGCATCTGACCTGGTTCCGGAACCAGATATCCTCCATGACCCGGGCCCACCAGTAAATGGTCATGGGATAGGTATGGACCCAGTTGTAGGTCTGGTGAATGTCCTCGGTAAAATCACTATTGCCGAAGGTCAGGTTGTAGTCCCACGGGGGACCGTTCACCAGCTTTCCCCCGTCGGAATCCTTCTGCTTGTAAAAGTAATGGCTCAGCCGGAACCCGTCCACATCCTTTGTGAACTCGTTCAGGATCATCAGATCCACAAAGGAGGGGATGTCCAGGTAGCTCCGGTATCC
>CAYRLP010000406.1:0-3572 GCA_964424935.1 uncultured Bacteroides sp. | reverse complement strand
GGCCAGGCTCAGATGGTTCCGGTTGATCTGCAAATCCGAAAGCAGGCTCTCCGTAAATACGGAAACCCCCATAGTCTGCCCGGGAATGCTCATCAGAACCCCGATGATCCCGGCAGCCAGGATGACCCACCCGTAAAAGAAGGGAAGACCGGAAACCGGAAAGGGCCTGTTGCAGTTCGGTCTCATCCAATGGCCTCCAGCCAGGCCTGCGCCATCAGCTGGGCACCGGCCATGGAGGGATGGACCCCATCGGCCGTCCAGTAGGTGGGATCAGCCAGTTCAACGGCTTTGTCAAAGGCCTCCTGGAAGGGGACCCAGACAGCCCCGTATTCATCCGAGACTTTCTTTGCAGTGGCCTGGTAGGCACTGAAAGGTTCCACCCAGGATTCATCCACGGCCCGGGTGCCGGTCAGGATGAAGGGCTGGCAGATGATTAATTTCACATCGGGCAGAGACTCCCTGGTCCTTCCAAGCAGTTTCCGGTAGTCGTTTTCATAGATCTCCGGGGTTCCGTCGTAATCCCCGTTTCGCATATGCCAGTAGTCATTCACCCCAATGAGGATGCTCAGGACATTGGGGTTCAGATCCAGGCAATCCTTGTCCCACCGGTCTGCCAGCTGAAATACCTTGTTGCCGCTGATCCCCCGGTTATAAAGGGTCAGGTTTTTTGCGGGCATTTCCTCCAGCAGCCAGGCTGCGATATAGCTGGCATATCCCATTCCAAAAGACCAGGCGTTATTGGGCAGTTCCTGCTGCTTGTTCCTTCCGGCATCGGTTATGGAGTCGCCCTGGAAAAGGACCACATCCTCCGGGGCAAAAAAATCATGGATCTTCCCGCTCCCTGCGGAAGTTGAACAGGAACTGGCTAGCATGGGCAGGCCTGCCACTGCGGCTGCACCCATCCCGGCATGTAAGAAAAAGTTTCTTCTGGATAAACTGGTGGAATCTTTCATAATGATCGTTTTGAAGAGAAGCTAATGGTAAACCCGTAAAGGTAGTAAAATTTGGCTCAAAGGTTCCGCAGTTTAATAAACAGGTAATACCTTCATCTGCGCCTCCACCACCTCCCCCGGGGTCGCAGGGCTGCCCCCGTACATCAGGCTGTAATCTCCCACATAAACAGGATCTTCCTGCCTGCGCACCGGATCACTCAGCCACTCCAGGAAACTGCCTGCATCATGATAGTTCCTGAACTGGAGCAGGTACTCTTTTTGCGGGCTCAGGTACAGTTTCAGAACCTTCTTTTCGCCCTGTTCCGTTCCAATGCAGAAAAACCGGGGCAGGTACTCGTTCCTGGAAAACAGGGGCACTCTCTTATACAGGCTTCCCTGGTAGTATTCTACCCCATCGTCCCATTCGGCATAGGTCTTCCAGCCGCTGGCCACATGACGATAGATGTATTCAAGCGAAAGATCTGCGAAGAGGGTATCGGGGGCATCAGGCATGGCGGGAACCAGGACATCCAGGATATTCAGGGAGGATAGCTCCCTGTTCCCGTCTTCACCGGTCAAAAAGACCGGGATCATCACTTTTTCCGGAAATCCCTGGAAAACCAGTGAAACATCGGCAGTCACATTCCCGGTCAGGTCCACTTCCCTGGTGCCTTCCGCTTCCATCACGACCCGGTGATCGCTTATGCTTCCATTCAGCTTCAGATACCGCTGACTCAGGATCTGTCTTTCCGTCCGGCCCACACGGAGTTCCGTTCCCAGGTCCGTTCCGGCCGGGCTTCCATCCGCCGAAAGATCCAGGGTCGTGGAGAAGCTCACATCTGCAATTTCAATCTCCCCGTATTCGGTCATATAGCGGTTCCATTCCGCGAACCGCAGGTTGTATTGCTCCGGGATTTCCAGGCTTAGTTTCAGGTATTCAATCCGGTCGGCGGGGGAAAATCGGCCACCGGGCTGCTCCAGCAAAGAATAATCTCTCCTCTTCCGGATCGTAAAGATCATCCGGAGGTCCTTTCGGGTCAACTCAAGCGGAAGCGTTTCACCGGTCTCGAAACTCCCTCCCAGCCTGCTCATAAACTGGTCATTGTCGGGATACCTCTCATTCAGGATCTGTATCAGCCGGGTCTGTGCATTGGCACTTAACGTCCAGAGGTTTTTCGACGGGCCCTCCGGGGATTCCTCCACGATGCCGGCATGGAACAGATCCACATCCACCAGGTTGTTATCTGCCCCTTTGTATTCAACCGATTTAAAACGTTTCACAGATGAACAGGAGGCAAGGAACAGGAACAACAGAATTCCTGTCCGAAGGAAAGTTGGCGTTTTCATGGTGCTATATTGACGGTATGCGAGAGAATCAATCCCTGAATACCATGGCTACAAACTGGTCATCAGGATGTTCGATGCAGGTAATCTCCACCTCCTTAACGAATTCCTTCGGATCGCATTCAAGGTGCGGGGTGCAGTCGAACGACAGGCCATCTTCGTATATATCCTTTTCGCTCTGGTCAACGCACCGGGGAGCACCCAGGTTCCGTACAATCAGGTAATACATGACAGAGATACAATTTAGGGCGTAATTTGATTAATTACAAATCTCGCTCTGTCAGAGCCGGGCTTCGCACCACTCCATCATGCGTGCCAGTACCTCCTCCCGGTTCACCTCATTGAAACACTCATGGTAGTTTTCAGGATACCGGTGCACGGTGATCAGTCCGTCATTAATCCCGGAAAAAAGCTGCAGGGTGAACTGTGAATCAGCCAGTTTGTCGTTCCCCGGGATGATGGCCAGCGTGGGGTGTTTCCACTCCCCGATGTGTCCGGGAACCCATTCCTGTGCCTTCATAAACTCTTCGCCCAGCCGTGCCGACAGTTTTGTGGCCTGGATCCCGTCCCGTTCATCGTTGCACATGCGCTTGTATTCTTTCTCATCGTGTGTAATATATCCTCTGAGATCTTCTACAGGGATCGCCATATGAGGGGCTATCCTGGATAGAATTCTGCTCATCACAATGACCGCCCGGGAGACTTTTAAACTGAGCCCGTAGGCCGGGGCCGAGAGAATGAATCCCTTTACGACCGGATCTTCACGGTACAGGCGGATCCCGTAATGGGTAACGATGAGGCCACCCATGGAATGGCCCACAATAAAGAGAGGTGTTCCGCTGTAATGCTCTTTCACCCATGCAAACATGAGTTCAAGGTCATCCAGGAACACATCAAAACGTGGAACATAAGCCTTTCTTTTTCGGTCATGTCCATGCTGGTCATAGGACACCAGGGCATATCCACGTTTTTTAAGGTACATCCCCGCGTTCAGGTAGTTTCCGCCGTGATCCTGCAACCCGTGCACAGTCAGGAATACGGCGTTTGGTTTCTCATGCTCCCAGATATGGATATCACGCTGGATACCATCACTGCAGGTAAGTTTTTCAATACGGTCCTCGGAAAATCGCATATTATGTCAGATTACAGATAGTGAGCCTTACATGTAGTGGCTTAAAAACTGATCTCCCCGATCAGATAGGTGACCGCGTGTCCGGATATTTCCACCCGTTCCCCCTTATCCTCACAGATCAGTTCTCCCCCCCGGGATGAAAGCTGCCTGGCCGTCATCCGTTT
>CAYRLP010000405.1:0-3580 GCA_964424935.1 uncultured Bacteroides sp. | reverse complement strand
TGGTGGTAGCGTGCCCCTTCCATTCATCCATGAATTTGCCACTGCGGTCCCACACTTTGATCCGGTTGTGGCCCGCGGTCAGAATATAATCCATTTTTGGAGGCATATCTATGGCATTCACTGCTTTGATATGAGCCTGTTCCACCTCGACAACAGGTTCAAAACTGGCCGGATCCAGCAGGCGGAAGGACCCTTCATCAAAACCTGCAAGCAGGAACAATCCATCGGGAGAGATGTTAATGGAGGTAGGAGGCTCCTTGTAGATCTTCCTGTTCAGGATGAAAGAGCCTTCCTGGGACCAACAGATGGATGTGAGTAAAAGAAAGGGAACAAGCAGCCGATTTCTGTACCTCATGCCTGAAATATAGTCTATTTCAGGTAAAATACCCAATAATGGGGAGGGAGGAGGTATAAGGATCTTGTAGTTTTGTAGGTTGAACCGAAGAAGGGGAGGTACGCGATGATAGAAATTGGAGGAGCATATCTGGGAGAACTGGTCCGTTTGGTCAATGAAATGGCTCCTTACCTTTTACTGGGATTTTTATTTGCCGGAATCCTCCGGGTTGTATTTCCCAGGCAGGTAATCACCAGGTATATGGGTCAGAGTAACCTGAGGTCCGTTTTCAATGCCTCCCTGCTGGGCATTCCCATGCCGCTCTGTTCCTGTGGAGTCCTTCCTGCAGGAGTCGGTTTCTATAAGAACGGCGCCTCTAGGGGCCCCACCGTTTCTTTTCTGATCTCCACGCCGCAAACCGGTATCGATTCCATCCTGGCCACTTATTCCCTGCTTGGACTTCCCCTGGCCGTCATCCGGCCGGTCGTTGCTCTTTTCACGGGTCTGGCCGGAGGGATACTGGGGAATATGACAGAAAGAAACTCCAGGGAAGGGACGAAAGAAAAGCACGGAAAGGAGGAGTCTTATGACCGGTCCGTAAGGGAGCTGTTCCGTTACGGATTTGTGGAGCTGATCCAGGATATCTCTAAGTGGCTGGTGATCGGGATGCTGGTAGCCGCGCTGCTTTCGGTTCTGATCCCGGACGATTTCTTTACCTCAACCGTTTCCAGTGAATACCTGGCCATGCTTATGATGATCGCCGCCTCGGTTCCCCTGTACATCTGTGCCACCGGATCCATTCCAATTGCTGCGGTATTGATGATGAAAGGACTGGCCCCCGGAGCCGCCCTGGTTCTGCTGATGGCCGGTCCTGCCACCAATATTGCCACCATGGCGGTGATAGGGAATACCCTTGGAAAGCGGTCCCTCTGGGTCTACCTTGGGACCATCGTAGGCGGTGCCCTGGTTTTCGGGACCCTGATCAATGAACTGCTACCCAGGGAGTGGTTCACGGGCGCCATGCCCTCCACGGCACATTTGCATGATCACCCCGCCGGGTGGTTCCGCTGGACGGCATCGGCCATCCTGGTGGGCTTAATCATTAACGGGGCCCTGATGAAGTGGCGGTCTGCACGAACAGAACGACGAAAAGACAAAGAAAAGGCAGTTGCGATGAAAACGAACCTGTTACAGTTCAAGGTTGAGGGGATGACCTGCGACCATTGTAAAGCCACCGTTGAAAACGGATTAACAGATCTGAAAGGAGTGACCCAGGTGCTTGCCGACCGGGTACATAGCCAGGTCAGTATTCAGGCAGAGTCCCTGTCGGACGAGCAGGTCAGGAAGACCATTGAGAAGCTGGGTTACCGTTTCGGTGGGAGGATGTGATTTATGACGCTGAACGACCTTCATACCGGCGACTCGGCCACCATTACCCGGATACGGGGAAGGGGTGCCTTTCGAAAACGGCTGACCGAAATGGGTTTTGTCCGGGGAAAGAACATCACGGTCGTGAAATCAGCTCCCTTAAGGGACCCGGTGGAGTACAGGATCCTGGAAAGCAATATCTCACTGAGAAGAAGCGAGGCCAGTCTTGTGGAGGTCGTTGCAGAAGCGGATTACCGGGCAGTCAAACCCGGACGGCCGGGATTTCACGGGGAATCGAGATTAAGGGGTCCGGTGACTCCCCGACCGGCGAAAGTCATTGATGTGGCCCTGGTGGGCAATCCCAACAGCGGAAAAACCACCCTGTTCAACCGGGTTTCCCGTTCCAGGGAGCATGTCGGCAACTATCCGGGGGTCACCGTCGATTCCAAAGAAGCACTTTTCTACCACAGAGGCTACACCTTCCGGATTACCGATCTCCCGGGAACCTACTCCATGTCCGATTACTCCAGCGAAGAGCGCTTTGTAAGAGAGCATATCCTGAAGAAGAAGCCCGATGTGGTGGTAAATGTGGTGGATGCCAATAACCTGGAACGGAACCTTTACCTTACCAGTCAGTTGATCGATATGGATGTAACGGTGGTTCTGGCCCTGAACATGTATGACGATCTGCTGGCAAAAAAAGACCGCATTGATCTGGGATTGCTGAGCAAGTTGCTGGGAATCCGGATCGTTCCGACCATCAGTCACCGTGGCAAAGGAATCTATCGTCTGCTGAACCATGTGATCCGTGTCTTTGAGAATGAGGATCCCGATATCAGGCATATCCACATCAATTACGGCAGTGAGATTGAGGATTCGATCCGGAAACTTCAGGCACTGATTCGTAAGACACCGGCGCTCACCGACCATTATTCCACCAGGTTCATATCTCTGAAGTTGCTTGAAAAGGACGATAGTTGCGCCCATCTGATTTCAGGAGCTGAGAATTTTATCGAGATCCAGGACCTGGCAAGAGCTGAAAATCAACGGATCGGCAACCTGTTCCGGGAGGAAACCGAATCCCTGATTACGGATGCCCGCTACGGTTTCATAGCCGGGGCACTCCGGGAGACCATGCGAAAGAGCGGAAGCGATCCCGGTTTCTCGCGGTCCCAGAAGATTGACCGGATCCTGACGCACAAATACCTGGGACTACCTATTTTTCTCGGGTTCCTCTGGATCATGTTTCAAGCCACTTTTTCACTGGGCAATTACCCCATGGCCTGGATCGAACACGGGGTGGACCTGCTCGGCCAGGTTGTGCGCGCGAATCTGGCGGAGGGCATCCTGCGGGATGCGATTGTGGATGGGATCATCGGAGGTGTGGGCGGAGTCATTGTGTTCCTTCCCAATATCCTGATCCTCTTTTTCTTTATTTCCCTGATGGAGGATACGGGTTACATGGCTCGCACAGCTTTTATCATGGATAAGATCATGCATCTGTTTGGCCTGCATGGAAAATCCTTCATCCCCCTGATCATGGGTTTTGGATGCAACGTGCCGGCCATTATGGCAACACGGACGCTGGAGAACCGGAACGACCGCCTGCTCACCATGTTAATTATCCCGTTTATGTCCTGCAGCGCCAGGCTCCCGGTCTATGTGCTGATCGCCGGGGCCCTGTTTCCGGAAAGTGCCGGAAATGTGATCTTCATGCTCTATTTCATCGGGGTTGTTTTTTCCATGGGAATGTCCTTGCTGTTTAAGAAAATACTCTTTAAGAACAGGGAGGCCCCGTTCGTGATGGAACTTCCCGTATACAGGAATCCGGGGATCCGCGTGATCCTCCGCCATATGTGGGGGAAAGGTGTGCATTAC
>CAYRLP010000404.1:0-3581 GCA_964424935.1 uncultured Bacteroides sp. | reverse complement strand
ACTACCTTGATGTATTCATTCATCTTCTGATTGGAGGGTTTATGTGGCAGTTCACCATCATACTTGTCCAAAATTGCATTAACCACTGGATGTAGGGGTATTGTGCTTATCTCACCAGTTTTGCTGCTCCTGAGCGTCAGAACACAATTCACGACCTTCTCACGACTCACCCTGTCCCAGTCTTCAAAGCGAAGCCCAGTGTATGCCCCGATAAGGAAATAGTCTCTGGCTTTGTCTAAATGCCCTGTCAGCTTTAGCCTGCTCATTTTGTCAAGTTCTTCTTCACTCAAGAATATTGTATCGGCACTTTCCATTTTCTTTTTGAAGTGCCTGAACTTCTCATTGGAGTGCAAGCCAGCGACAAATGCACTTCCAATAAAAAAACCCCAACCGGAATCGATCGGGGTTCTCTGTGGGTGGTGACTCAGCTGAGGTTCGAACTCAGGACCCCATCCTTAAAAGGGATGTGCTCTACCAGCTGAGCTACTGAGTCATCCGCTTAGTGCTTAAAAAGCGGTTGCAAAGATAATAACAAAATCAGGATCTGCAAAAAAGAATTCCTTCCCTTTTTGCCCCATTCTCTGTAATGAAATTCGGGGGTGTTCGTCTTCGGTTTAGAAAGACAATACTAATGTTAAATAAACAATAAACCAAAAACTTGAAATCATGAAAAAAGTAATCGTTTTTATTCTTGCAATCGCTTTTCCCGGCTTTCTGATGGCTCAGAACAGTGCAGTAGACAAGTTGTTCCAGAAATACCAGGGAAAACATGGGATCACCACTGTCAATATCAGTCCAGAGTTGTTCCAGATGGTGAATGCCATGGGAATCGAAGAGCTCGAGGAGCAGGAATTCCCAATGGATAAGGTTACAAGTGTCAAGATCCTCACCATCGAAGAGGAAGAAGGATGGGAAGGGGTCAACTTCTATGAGGAGATTAAAAATGAACTGAATGTGGACGATTTTGCAGAGGTTCTTACCGTGAATGACGGAGGAGAGGTGGTGCGTATGTGGATGAAGGCCGACAAGGATGCCGTAAAAGAGTTTCTGCTTATTGTCGGAGGCGACGACAATGTATTAATCTACATTACCGGTGACTTCAATATGAAGGACCTGGAATCGCTGGCAGAACACATGGATCATGATCTGGACATTGATCTGTAGAAATAGTAACTTGGAAGTTCTTTAAATTGTTGAGAACGCATGAAGTCCTCAGAATTCAAACTGTTGGTAATGCCCTACAGTTCCCGGTTGTATCGGATGGCCTTTCGCCTGATGAACAACCGGGAGGAGGCTGAGGATATAGTTCAGGAGGTGTACGTGAAGCTCTGGGGAATGCGGAACGAGCTGGAAAAGATAAACAGCGTCGAAGCCCTTTGTATCCGGATCACCCGGAATCTATGCCTGGATCATCTGAGAAGACGAAAGGTGAACCAGGATGCCCTGAAAGCGGAGAAGTATAAGCAAAACAGTCACCCTGAAACACCTTCTGAGAACCTTGAAAAGAGAGAGGACGCGGAACTCGTTCATACCCTGATTGCTGCCCTGCCCGAACCACAGCGGTCGCTGGTCCACCTTCGCCACCTGGAAGGGAAGGAGTATGAAGAGATAGCCGAGATGGTTAATATGAATGTGAATGCCATCCGGGTCAGTATATCACGCGCCAGAAAACAGATGCGAGCCCTGATAGAAAAACAGTATTCATCATGGAGAGTATAAGTGAAATACGTAAGATACTTGACCGGTTTTATGCGGGAGAGACCACCCTGGAGGAGGAAAAGAGACTTCAGGAGTACTTTTCTTCTACCCGTATTCCGGAAGAGCTGATTCCCGACAGGGATCTGTTCCACTCCCTGGGAAATGCCGCGGAATCCGTGGTGGTACCCGAGGGACTGAACCAGAAAATCCTGGCCGTGATCAGCGAACAGGAAAAGAAAGTGATCCGGACCCGGAGAATTTCGGTATTCTCCCTAACCGGACTGGCTGCCGGATTGCTGGTGGTCATTGCGCTGTATGTGGGATATTTCAGAGGCGGTGAAGGGAGAAGACTGGCCTCAAGCCAGATGACCGACACCTATACGGATCCCCAGGATGCATACGAAGAGGCGAAAAGAACGCTGGCCTATGTTTCCACCAAACTGAGTACCGGTACCACCGAACTGGAACATGTTGCCCAGGTAAGCAAAACGTCTACAGAACCCCTGAAATCCCTGTCAAAGATCAACAAGGGATCCAAAGAGCTCAGTTTGCTGGGACAACTGCAACGAGTGGAAAGTTTTGAAAGGTAGTAAGATTTAAAATATTTATATAAAATAGGAAACCATGAAACGGATAGTATTAGGAGTGACCCTGGTTATGCTGACCTTCCTGGCAATGGGACAGAACTCCGCAGTGGACAAGATATTTGATAAATACAACGGGAAGGAGGGCTATACGACGGTCTATATCTCGAGCTTTATGTTCAATCTGCTGAACAGCCTGGAAACGGACGATCCCGAGTACAATGAGTTCAAGAAGGCAACGTCAGGGATCACGTCCATCAAGATCCTGACCCAGGATGGGGAAAAATCAGAAGCCTTCGGGGCCGAGCTGCTTCGAATGCTCCCCAGGTCGGAGTACCAGGAAATGATGGTCGTGAAGGATCAGGACGAAGATGTGCAGTTCCTTGCCCGGCAGGATGGAGGAAAGATCGTTGAATTCCTGCTGATCGTCAGTGGTGGGGGCGAAGATGCGCTGATTGCCATCCAGGGAGATATTGACCTGGAGAGCATTGCACATATCGCATCCGGCCTGGATATGCCAGGTCTGGAGAATCTGGAAGGGATTGATGAAATGCCCAGCCCCTAGTGATCAGTAGTAGAGTATCTTTTCCACCTTGTTATTCTTCAGCCAGTTACGCAGTATCTGGCGGATATCCCGGTTATCCAGGGAAGGCTGAATGCATTCAAGCATCTCCTCGATACCCAGGTAGACATCGGTAACCGACAGATATCCGTATCCCAGATACATTCCCTTCTCGATTCGAACCAGGCTTCTTTCCTCTGGATCCCTTCCTTTGTCAATGATCAATACATTTCCCCGATCCAGGGTCAGGCTATCCAGCAGGGCCTGCGCCCTTTTGTTGTAGGTAGAGACCGCCTCCCCCTGAATACAGGCCCCGTTACACTGGCGGATGGAGTGATGAAAACAGGCCCCGTCGGTCTGATAGAGTCCGCTTAGTTTCTGGCACAACCAGTGCTTTCCGACCATCCGGGTGAGGGATTCCCGCGCCTCTTTCATATTGTTAAAGAAGGTCACCGGGTCATCCGCGGTTTCGGAGACCTTTTTAAGAGCAAAGGTGATGTACCCGTAACTGTCCTTGCCCGTGTAGAGTCCCCAGTAGGAGCTGGATCTCCTCTGGGCCCGGTTATAGCGGGGTTTGTACTCCTTGATTTCCCTGGATTCCTTGAGCAGTGCGATCAACTCACTTCCGGTCAGTTCGTAGGAGATGGAATGGATTTGCTGCTTCATCTCCAGCGCTTTTTTGGTACTGGTGTTTCCCAGGTGGGAAAGGACCCGGTGGCGGATGTCCTTGCTTTTCC
>CAYRLP010000403.1:0-3581 GCA_964424935.1 uncultured Bacteroides sp. | reverse complement strand
CTTGGCTCTCAGGTCATATTTCGCACAACTCGTGCCGCTCCGGTCAATGACTGTATCGAAATCGTATTTCATTTACCCCTGTTTCAAAAAGGCTTCTCTGCCCGGGAAATTCAGATCCTGTACTGCTTTGTCCCTGGGCATCACAAAATAGTTCACCTGGCTTTCCGCACAAAGAGTATCCTCCCCGTCATACAAACGGGCTTTGATCTCAGCGATCCTTTTTTCCTGCCGGACCAGTGTGGCGCGAACGGTAATGGTTCCTTTCGAAATCAGCACCGGCTTTCGAAACCTCGTATTCAACTGGTAGGTCACCCCGGCGGTATCCAGCATGACAAACACCACCCAGCTGGCAATTTCATCCATCATGGTGGCCTGTACCCCGCCGTGCAGTATGTCGTGAAATCCCTGGAAGTGCTCCCCAGGATTCCATTTGCACACCAACTCATCACCCTCTTTAAAGAACTCCATCTGTAATCCCGATGGATTGGTGGGACTGCATCCGAAGCAACTGTACCCCGGAAATCCGGCGTAGGGATTCTCTAGCTTGATCATGACAACGGCTGATTTAGTACGCTAAAATACCTAAATCATTTTAACTTTGGATACCGATGGTAAAGCCCAAAAAACATCTTGGTCAGCATTTTCTGACAGATCCTGCCATTGCAGGGAGAATCGTGGATGCCCTGAAGGCACCCGGGGGAAGCACCGTTCTGGAAATCGGGCCGGGCACCGGCATTCTCACCGGCACTCTGCTTGAAAACGATCTGCACCTCGTTCCCGTGGAAATTGACCATGAATCGGTGGAATATCTGAAAAAGCGCTGGCCTGTCCTGGAGAACCGGCTCCTGGAAGCAGATTTCCTGACCCTGGACCTGGTTATACATATTCCAGGCCCTTTTCACATCATAGGAAATTTCCCATATCATATTTCCAGCCAGATCTTCTTCCGGATCCTGGAGTACAGACATCAGGTTCAATCGGTGGTCTGCATGATCCAGAAGGAAGTCGCCAACCGCATCTGCTCCCCACCCGGGTCGAGGGATTACGGGATCCTGAGTGTCCTTCTGCAGGCTTATTATACTGCGGAATTCCTGTTTACAGTCAAACCGGGGTCGTTTTTTCCGCCTCCCAAGGTCCATTCCGGTGTCATCCGGCTCACCAGGAACCGGACCACACAGCTCCCGTGCAACGAAATACTGTTCTTCAGGGTGGTGAAAACGGCTTTCAATCAGCGTCGAAAAATGATCAGGAATTCAATCAAATCAATTTTGCTAAATTTGGAAAGCGATATGGATTTATTGTCAAAAAGGCCGGAACAACTTGGTGTCGCCGAGTTTGTTGAGCTGACGAATTGGATTGAATCGCAGCAAAATTCAGAGTTATGAGCATTGAACTGACCCGCACGTATATTGCTGAACTGAAGACCATCATTGAAAATAAAGAGGATAAGGCAGCTCTGGAAATGATGGAGCAACTCCACCCTGCTGACATCGCTGAAATCTATGAGAACCTCTCCCTGAATGAGGCCATATACCTCTATCTGCTCCTGGACCCCGAACTGGCATCCGATGTGCTTGTTGAACTGGAGGAAGATGAGCGGGAAGCCCTGCTGAATGCACTGCCCTCCGATGTGATTGCCAGCCAGTTTATCGATCACATGGATTCTGACGATGCAGCCGATGTGATCGGGGACCTCTCAGAGGATAAAAAGCAGGAAGTGTTGCTGCACATCGACGATGTGGAACAGGCAGGCGATATCGTTGACCTGCTCAGCTACGATGAAGATACCGCGGGCGGACTGATGGCCAAGGAGCTGATCCGGGTCAATGAAAACTGGGGGGTGGCTACCTGTATCCGTGAAATGCGTAAACAGGCGGAAGACCTGGATGAGATCTATTACATCTATGTGGTCAGCGACGAAAACATGCTGCTGGGGATACTCTCCCTTAAAGCCCTGTTGCTGGCCAGTGCCTCTACCATAGTGAAAGACATTTACAACGCGGAGGTGCGTAGCGTGCGGACGGACACTCCCTCTGAGGAGGTGGCTCAGATCATGGAAAAATACGACCTGATCGTTCTGCCCGTTATCGACTCAATCGGTCGATTGATGGGACGAATCACCATCGATGATGTGGTGGATGTGATCCGGGATGAAGCGGAGCGGGATTACCAGCTGGCTTCCGGGATCACCACCGATGTGGAGACCACTGACTCCCCTGCAAGGCTCTCCCGGGCCAGGCTTCCCTGGCTAATGATCGGTCTTCTTGGTGGAATCATCGTGGCGGCAGTAATCGGGAGGTTTGAGGAGGATATCCAGATCAATCCCGAAATGGCCTTTTTTATTCCACTGATTGCCGCCATGGCTGGAAATGTTGGGATCCAGTCCTCGGCCATCATTGTCCAGGGCATTGCCAGCAACAGCCTGGGACTGGAGAGGACTTCCCGGAAACTGGGGAAAGAGCTGATCGTGGCGATCTTAAACGGATTAATCCTGTCGGGGATCCTCTTCCTTTATAACTTCTTCATCAATCATAACCTGGCACTCACGTTTACCGTAAGCACCTCCCTGCTCGTGGTTATAATCTTTGCGGCCCTCTTTGGAACGTTGATCCCGCTGCTGTTGCACCGGTTGAAATTTGACCCCGCGCTGGCCACCGGACCATTTATAACCACCTCGAACGACATAATGGGACTGTTTATCTATTTCCTGATGGGAAGGCTCCTGTATAACGTATTTATCTGAGCGGAACGTCAGAAGGAGGTGTTGATCGCCACCACGGGATCCATTCGTGCCCCCTGCCAGGCAGGGAAAATACCACTGATCAGACCAATCCCACTGGAAATACCAATCCCGAGTAAGATGTTATTCATGGTCAGGGTCACTGTAAAATTGCCCGACATGGTAATGATGGAGGCCCCTATGAATACGATCACCAGTCCGATGATCCCTCCTGCCACTGAAAGCATCACCGATTCAAACAGAAACTGGGTAAGGATAAAGTATTTTTTTGCTCCCACTGCCTTCTGGATGCCAATAATATGGGTACGTTCCTTTACGGAAACAAACATGATATTGGCAATCCCGAATCCCCCCACGATAATGGAAAATACACCGATGAAGAAGCCGGCTATTTTCAGCACTGCGAAAAGCTGGTCCAGCTGGTTGTTGATGAGGCTTGTCTGGTTCAGGGCAAAATTATCCTCCTCGGATGGCTGAATACGCCTGTATGATCGAAGCAGCTGGGAGAGTTCAAAGGTAAGTTCTTCCACACTTACCCTTCGTTTGGCCTGAACCCAGATCTGAGGATTGGCTGCTTCGCGCCTAATATCAATAAATCCTCTGTAATATTCCAGGGGCAGAATGACAACCTCATCGAGAATGAAAGCATCAAAGGTTCCTTTCCCCTCCTTCTCCAGGACCCCGAGCACCATCACCTTTCTGCCCATCAGCTGTATGTATTTTCCCACTGGGTTCACCCCCTGAAAAAGCTCCTCCGCTATCTTACTGCCAAGCACAACCACATTCCGGCCCGCCTTGGCCTCAATGGGGGAGAAATATCGTCCTTTTTCCAGTTCAAAGG
>CAYRLP010000402.1:0-3584 GCA_964424935.1 uncultured Bacteroides sp. | reverse complement strand
TTTGAACGTGGTTCCGGGTGCTTTCTGTTCCTTCATACAGGCTGCAAAGACCATGGTGGAAGAAAAGGGGATGGAAAGCGAATAGGCAATGGTCCGATCATGTTCTTTAAAGGAGAATTCATGAATCTTGATCTTAAGACCCGAATAGAATTCCCGGAAAAAGGACTTCCCCTCCTCGTCCGATTCTGAAATGATGATGGCATTCTCATTTTTCAGGTCTTTCACGTTACCAAAGGTAGGTCCGAACATGGGATGGGTGGAGACGAAGCGCCGGCCCAGTTTCGTGTAGTAATCAGCCAGTCCGCTCTTCACGGAGGTGATATCAGCAAGGATGCACGCTTCTGGAAGGTAGGATACGATCTCGTCAAACAGCGCTTTGGTCCGGTCCAGACTCACTGCATTGATCAGCATATCAGGTGAAAAGTCCATGATCTCCTCATAATAGAGGAACTTACGTGTATTGAAGAAATACTTCAGTTTGCTGCGGTCCACGTCGTATATACCTACCTCATAATCGAGGCAGAGGGACTCCACCAGCCACGAGCCCATGTTTCCGGCTCCAACAATCGCAATACGCATCTTATTTTATTCAGATTTAGATTCAAAAATTCGTTTTGTTTCCTGTGCCTGGAGCATAAAATCAGCCATGACCATGGCTGCTGCAGCTTCCACCACCACGGGAACGCGCAGGGTAATACAGGTATCGTGTCTTCCCTCCACCGTCAGGTCAACCATCTTTCCGGTGGCCATATTCATCGTGCGCTGAGTCCGGTGGGTACTGGAGGTGGGTTTAACAGCCACCCTGAAAACAATTTCGTTCCCGTTGCTGATTCCCCCGTTGATACCGCCCGCATGGTTGGTCTCGGTGGTACCGTCACTGGATATGATATTATCATTGTGCTCACTGCCGGTCATCCTTGCGGCTTGAAAACCGGACCCAAACTCAATGCCTTTTATGGCAGGTATGGAAAAGATCATATGACTCATGACCGCTTCCACCGAATCGAAAAAGGGTTCTCCCAGTCCCACCGGTACCGGAGAAACAGTGCACTGGATAATCCCCCCGATGGAATCCCCGTTCTCAATGGCCCGGCTGAGTGCTGCCTCGATATCGTTGCTTCCTCCCACTTCCAGGATGGAAGCTGATACCCTGGCAGGCGCAATAATTTTCTTGGCAACCACACCGGCTGCCACCAGCCCGAGGGTCAGGCGGCCCGAAAAATGTCCCCCTCCCCGGTAATCCTGGTATCCCCCAAACTTAAGCTTACCTGTGTAATCGGCATGCCCGGGCCGCGGAATATCCTTAAGCTGACTGTAATCCCTGGAGCGTGTATTGGTATTCTCAAACAGGATCATCAGCGGAGCACCGGTGGTCCGCTGGTTAAACACGCCGCTCATGATACGTGGCGTATCGGGCTCCTTTCGGGGGGTGGTCCCCTTTGCCCCGCTTTTCCGCCTAGCAAAATCGGCTTCGAAATCCCCGGGCTCCAAGGGAATTCCAGCCGGACAACCATCGATCACAATTCCTACGGAGGTCCCGTGTGACTCACCGAAAATACTGACCCTGAATAATTTACCGAAAGAATTCATGACTCATCTATTACGTTATAGATTTCATTCAATTGCTGAACCGTCAATTGACCCGGTGCGGTCTCCCCTCCCTTTCCCGTAGATGCAAAGGTAAATGCCGCTCCCAGGTATGGCCCCATCACACGCGTAATCCTGCCTTTCGGTCCCATTCCAAGAATCACCTTCCTGCCTGGCAGGTCATAAAGACTGAGCAGGTTGCGGACATCTTCGGGGGCAGTTACCCAGGTTGCGATCTTGGCTATCTCTCCGCCCTTTTCATAACAGGCGATCATCAGAGATTCCAGATCCTCCCGGTCGGCTGTTCTTTTGAAATCGTGGTAGGAAACAATCACGCTGGTTCCTGCCTGTTTGGCCGCCTGATTCAGTATATCCATCTGCCCGGCCGGGGTCTCGATTTCAAGATCCACATAACTTGCTCCCAGTTTCATCCCTGCTTTAAGCAGATCCATGCGCTCCTGTTCACTGTATACACCCTGCCGGCAGGTTACAATGGTCTCCAGATTTCCGGGAATCAGGGGAAACAGTTCTGAAGGCGGCTGCCTGATCAGGTCCAGTCGTAATTCAATCATACCGGCTCCCGATTGAACGGCCTCCAAGAGTCCTTTTCGGTTTGCAACGCTAACACAGATCACGGATCATGGATTTTAGTTCTGTTAAAGCAATGGGTCTTATCAGCGTGTTCCCCAGTCCCTTGAGTAACACAAAGTGAACCTCCTCTCCGCTCTTTTTCTTGTCCTTACGGATGTTCTTATAGATTTCATCGGGGTCCAGCTTCATGGAAGCAGGCAATCCTGCAGCAGAAACCAGCTTTTCCACCCGGTCAAGCTCCGAAGCTGTGAGCAGTCCCTGCATGTGTGAAAGCCGTGATGCCAGCACCATTCCCATTCCCACCGCTTCACCATGCAGAACCCCTGTAAAACGTTCAATGGCATGCCCGAGGGTATGGCCGAAATTCAGTATCCTTCGAAGATCCGATTCCTTTTCATCCTTTTGAACCACATCCGCTTTGATTGCTGCGGAAGTGCTTACCACATGTTCGAGCACATCCAGTTCCTGCTTCAGCATAGAATCCATATGCTCCTCCACATACTCCAGAAATCTATAATCCCGGATCAGGCCATACTTGATCACCTCGGCCATCCCCGAAACATATTCCCGGTTTTCCAGGGTCTCCAGCAAGGAAAGATCGCACCATACAAAGGAGGGTTGACGGATGCATCCTACCATATTCTTATACCCATCCAGATTCACGCCATTCTTTCCCCCGATACTGGCATCCACCTGTCCCAGCAGCGTGGTGCTGATAAAACCGAACGGGGTACCCCGCAGAAAGGTGGAAGCTACAAAACCTGCCACATCCGTAGCCAGTCCGCCACCGACCCCTATCACCAGGGTGGTACGATCCACCTCCAGAGTGATCAGTTCCCTGTAAAGCTTCTCCACCGTAAACAGGGTTTTATGGGATTCCCCCGGGGGAATGACCGTCGACCGGAAAGGCTCAAAGATATTGTGGTGATGATAATTTACCCGTTCGTCGATGATCAGAACGGGTTCCTGCTCCAGCGCGACAAGCCGCGAAGAGAGATGCTCCCCGATAAGGATATCCGTCGTCCCTGAGGTTGTGGTCAGTTGTAATTGGTGCATCCGTTCTAACCTTGGTTCATCACACGTCTCTGTCGATGGATAGACTCCTGGTGAATGGACCGGAATAATTTCGTAACAAAGGCCTCATTGAGCCCCTTTTGGTTTCCAAGATCCATCCTGGCTCTCAACATCGTCTCCCAACGCCAGGTCTGCAGCACGGCCATCCCGTTCTCTTTTTTGTACCTGCCGATCTTCTCCGCCACCTCCATCCGTTCCCCCAGTATATGGATCAACCGGTTGTCAAGTTCATCAATCTGATCCCTTAATTCATCCAGGGCATACATCCGTTCTAGTCTTCGTTCATCACACTTGTCTGGTGATTAATGGACTCCTGGTGAATGGACCTGAAC
>CAYRLP010000401.1:0-3595 GCA_964424935.1 uncultured Bacteroides sp. | reverse complement strand
GGATAATCAGACCGCCATACTCCTTGTCCCCCTCATCATTCACGGAAATAACTACTTCCCCGTCAAACAGGGCATGGACGGGGGTGCCCGCAGGCAGCCAGAAATCTATCCCCAGGTGGATGGTGCGGCTCTCCCTGCCGCTGTTTCCCATCCTGCCATATGCATCTGTTTCATAAAGGGCACGGGGTTCCATATAGCCTCCTGCAATGATTTTTTCAGGCACTTCCCGCTGGAGTCGCTCCAGCCGGTACTGGAAAAGCTCCAGGTCGGCAGCCTCTTCCCGGTCCCCGATCCATGTACCTGACACACTCAGGTCCAGGGGGTGGATCAGCTCTTTTGCTACGCCGGGAAAAAGGGATGAAAGGGATACCGGGTGATTCGAGGCCCACGTTCTGAATCTGCTTTCCTGTGGGTGGGCCGGGAAACCACAGGCCAAGCGGAAGCTGAAATGGGCAAAATCGCGGCTAATCCCTCGCCATGTAAGCAGCAACTCCCACGCCGCCTCTTCGCTGATCAGTAAATAAGCATTCTCCGGTTCTTTCTGCCGGTTGATGGCCGATTTGGACACCGAAATGATCAGGCGAATGGCCACCAGCACATAGAGACATGCCAGTTCCTCTTCCTGCAGTGGAAAATGGCGATGGTATCCCTGTATAACCCGCACTGCGGCACCCAGGGGATCCGGGAAGCCATTCACGGCATAAGCCACGGAAATGGCTACATCGTTGATGATCTGGGTATGGATGGCATCCCCGTAATCGATGATGGCAATCACCCCGGGGTCCTTCCGGTCCTCCGAAACCAGAACATTATTGTCGTTGGCATCGTTGTGTACCACGCTTTTACGCAGCCGGCCGTATGGTTCCTGAAAGGCATCATACTGATCCAGGAAAAACCGAAGGATCTCCTGTTGTTCCCCGGAGAAATGGTGCAAATGAGTACGGGTCCAGGCTGCGCTGGCCAGGTCCCATTCAAATTCCCGTTCTGACAGGGGATGTGCGAATCCCTGCAGGGCAAGCGTGAGGCGGGCCGCCTCCTCTCCAAGACTGCACAGCATCCGGTTGCTGACCGGGTTCACCCCGGACCACAAACGGCCTCCGATCCAGCCTAGCAGCCTAACCTTGCGGACCTGTCCTTTGGCATCCCTGGTTTCACTGATATGATTCCCCCGAAGGTCCGGAAGCGGAACCGGTGCATGGACATCAGTACCTGATGCAGCTATGTGCTGCAGCAGCTCCTGCTGAAACTCCAGAAACTCCTGGCTGGCATCTGGACGGCTCACCTTCAGCAGGTAGCTTTTGCCTTTGGTGTTAATCCTGAAATTAAAATCCAGCTCCCCTGGAAGAACAATGGTCTCCCCCTTGATTCCATACAACTCTTCCGCGATGCGCCCGGCCTGCGGGGCAGATATTTTTAAATCCGGGTAATCCGTGTTCATACTGCCTGTTATTGTAACCCAGCGCTCTAAATTAGTCAAATCAAGCAGCCTGATCAAGGTGAATCTGGGATATCGTGTATGGCATGGATATTGTTAAATTAGTGACATGATCTGCTAACCCCGACAAACTATGATCCGGCATTACCTTAAAACAGCCTTCCGGTTTCTTAACAGGAACAGGCTCTATACCCTTATCAATGTCCTGGGCCTCTCCATCTCCCTGGCGGTCTCTTTTATTATCCTCCTTTACGTGATAAATGAATTCAGTTACAACCATGGTCATAAGAAACGGAAACAGATCTACCGGGTGGTCAACTATTACAAGGAGTTCAAGCAAACGATGGCGGGGACCCCTTACGTGCTTGCAAAAACCCTGAAAGAAGAGTATCCCCAGGTTGAAAGAGCGGTCAATATGCGTTCCTTAAGAGGATTCAAACTGAAACTGGGACAGGAATATCAGGATATTCAGCGTCCCATGGCGACTTCTTCGGACATTTTTGAGATTTTCACCATTCCCTTTGTGGAAGCCCCGCTGGATGCGGATCCCCTTCATGACCTGAATTCCATTGTGATCTCGCAAAAACTGGCCCGGCAATTTTTCCCGGGAGAGGACGCAGTGGGACAGCAACTGGAGGGCCTGGTAAACAACCAGGAGCAGTTGCTGACCGTTAGCGGGGTATACGAGGATTTTCCGAGGAACTCCACCATACAGGCCGATTGTATGCTCAGTGGCCGCTGGACCCTGGAACCCCTGAACCAGACCTTCGGGGTGACCGATATGGAGTTCAGCTGGATGTGGGATTTCTGGAACACCTGGATCCTGCTATCGGAGGATGCGGATGCCGGAGCAATTGATGCACAGTTCGCAGATTTCGAAAAAAAGTATATCGATGCGGAACCTCTTGTGCTTTATTCCCTTCAGAATCTGTCGGATGTCTATCTCAGATCATCTGATATTGCCAACTCCGGGATCACCGGGGATCTGAAAAATATCCGGCTTTTTTCCACAGTGGCCCTGTTGATCCTGCTGATTGCCGCCATAAACTACATCATTCTTTCCATTGCTGTTTCCAGCGGCAGGGCCAAAGAAATCGGTATAAGGAAAACATCGGGGGCCAGCATGGGCCGCATCCGGAACCAGATCTTAAGCGAGTCCATCCTGCTTGCCCTGCTGGTTCTGCCCGTGGCCCTGTTTTTCATGTGGCTGGCCAGACCCGTTGCCGAAAAGCTGTTTCAGGCCTCCCTGGAGCCGATCCGTACCAACATGGCCATCTATCTCCTTTTCTACCTGCTGTTAACCGTTCTTATAGGAATTGCATCGGGACTCTACGCTTCCTCCTACCTTTCCAGGTTAATAGTGGTGAACGTACTACGGCAAAAAGTAAGTTTCGGGAGAAAAAAAGGCGTGTTCCGCACGGTCCTGATCATCGTGCAGCTGCTTATCTTCTGCTCCTTCGTCTCCGGGACCCTGATCATCCGGTCCCAGTACCGGTTTGCCATGACCAGGGATCCAGGCTATTACAACCACGATGTGCTGCAAATTGAGCTGGGCAGGGATTTTGAATCGTATGATGCCTTTTTAAACGGCATCCGTTCCATTCCCGAAGTACAGGAAGCGGCAGGAGCAATGGATGGCCTTCCCATGCGCGGATGGATGACCCACATGGAGCCCCATTTTCAAGACAAAGAGCTGAAAGTGAAGGTGGAGGGATTTGCCGTTGATTATGGTCTGCTGGAAGCCCTGGGATTGACCCTCCTGGAGGGGAGATACTTCTCCCCGGAGTATGGAAGTGACCTGGATCGCTCTGTGATCCTCAATGAAACTGCTGTGCGGGAACTGGGCATTGAGGATCCCCTTGGCAAGATGATGCAGGATTCCTCCGTGATCATCGGGGTTCTGAAAGACTTCAACCTCCACTCCATACACACGGAAATTCCGTCCCTGGATATCCATCTTACCGATCGCTATTTGTTTTATATCCTGGTCCACTATCGCACGGGCAGCCTGAACAGCCTTCTCCCGAAGCTGCAGGAAGAATGGAAGAAGGTGGAACCGGACCGGCCCTTCTCCGCCGTTCCCATTGAGACCTTGTTTGAAGAGGTATATGCAGCGGAAAGGAACCTGGGGGCCATCTTTTCTGTGGCGGCCCTCTTTAC
>CAYRLP010000400.1:0-3606 GCA_964424935.1 uncultured Bacteroides sp. | reverse complement strand
CCCTCCACCTTGGACTGGAGATCGGGATTAATTTCTAGCTGTAAGATGAAAATGACCAATAAACAACTGCGGCTCCTTGGCGGGGTCATCGTACTGGCCGGAGCTGTTGTGAGCATCCTGACAGAGGGGATAGGGCAATACATTTCCATCGGGATCATGGTCCTGGGCATTATCGTGATGATTCCCTGGGTGAATGAGAAGAAAGAGGGATCCTGAGGCGTAGCCGGATCAGAGTGGGTCCACCTGCACGGTGACGGGCCAGCCGGTGAACTGCTCGGCACCTTTGGAGGGGATGAACACGTCCCTGGGCCAGCACTCGAAGGTGACCTCGTGGGCCGGTTTGTTGAAACGGATCACCCCGAATCCTCCGGCCCTTGAAGGGCTCTCCGGATTGGCATAGGCGTACATGGTGATGGGATTGCCCAGCCCGTCGTAATAATCCCCCGTCCACGGCAGGGGATTGTCCGGGTCGTGGTTGGCGCCCGGCTGTTCGTCCTCGGGCCACCACCAGCGATTGTAGTAGGTGTTTACACTGGCCGGTACTACAAAGGCCCAGGGCCCGTCCCCGAAGGTGTCGATGCCATGCTTGATCACCGTGGGCAGGTGCTGGTCGCCGGCGATATGCACGGCATGGGCCTTCTGAATGACCCGCAGGGCCTTGTTGCGTCCCGTCTGCGGCCAGCCGTTGCAATCCAGGTCGGCCTTCAGCCGGTTCTCGATGTTCCCGTGCAGGTGGGCCGCCCCGCAAAAGCCGGTCTGGGAAAGGACCGCCCGCATCTTCACCCCGTCGGTCCAACTACCCCAGCGGTCCAGGAATTCCAGCTGCCTGTCGCCCAGCAGGACCAGTCCGGGCAGGTCGATGGAGGCCGGATCGTAATCCGGATCGGTAATATGGTCGGGCCGGGGACCCTGCTGGGGGATCTTCCCGGCCGGCCCCGATTTGAACTTCCGGTCCTCGATCACGGCAAAATCAACCTCCCCCAGAAGCAGGTGGGTATAGTACACCCCGATTCCCTGACCGATGGGGGTGGGATCGTAGGGATCGGGCAGGTTGGCGGTCTGGCAGCGCTCCACCATCGTCACGTAATCGGGATCATAGGTGTATCCCCCGTCGGACGAACCGGCCAGGGTGGATACCTTTCCGCTCTCGCCCCACAGGTTGCCCTGGCCGATGTCGTGGTCGTCGGGGATGGAGATGCAGGGGCGCGTGCGCCACATCTCCCCGAACTGAGACCCGAACAGGAGCCAGGAGGCCGTATGTTCCGTATGATCGTAGGACTGGTCGCCGGCCAGGAAGATCAGGTCGGGATCCACGTATTCGACATTTCGTACATAGCTCAGCCGGTCGCCCCGGTCCTTGTTGCTGCTGCATGAAAAAGCGGCAACCACGATTTCATTCTTCTCCACCGGGTCGTGCCGGATCAGTCCCTGGTACATGGCCTTTTTTCCGTGCCTTAGCCTGTAAGCCACATCACGGCTTACATCCCAGTCCTCCATACGAAAGAGTGCCGACCAGCCAATGTCGTTCACCTCCGCCGTGGCGATCTCCTGCCACCGGCCATCCTGTTCCACCTCCAGCCTTACCATGCGCGTTTCATCCGGATAAAGGGGATACAACTGCGCACTCAGCTTCAGAGTCCCGTTGGCAACGGTGTAGAGCCCGAAGGCAATGACCTGGTCGCGTTTCACCTTCACGTTGTGGATGGGGTTGGGGGCGCGGTTCCACCAGTCGTTGGTACAGATGGTATCCAGCCCTGTGAAAGGGGCCGGGACAGGCGGTACCATATCCTGTTTACAGGAAAGGGCAAGCAGGAAGCAGGGGACGAGAACGGCGAGCAGGCGGATTTTTGACATAGTTACAGGTTTTGGGATCGTTGCTTGAACAAATGTAACAGTTCGGGCTGAGAATCACCAACATTTTATTCCTGGTATGGATTGTATATTGTGGATAATTGTCAACGGGTTACGTATAACATTTTTTAACTTTGTGCGGGCAATATTGCGCTTAAAACATCGTATTTCAAACCAATCATTAAAACCACTTAAAAATGAAGAAACAACTGTTTGGCAAAGTGCTTATCATAGCTGTTGCAACGACACTTCTGGGTTCCTGCAACACAGGATCCAGGACTTCGGATACGGGCGAAGAGGCCGCACCCGATTTCAAGATATCCCTGGCCGAGTGGTCCCTGTACCGCTCCTATTTTGGAGATGCCCTGACGGACTGGGGGGAGTTTGCACGTCTCCTGCAGGAAGCCCCCGACTCCCTGCTGCAGGGCACCATGGATCCCTTTGATTTCCCGAAGGTGGCCGCAGGCTACGGGATCGACTGTATCGAACTGGTGAACACCTTTTATTTCAGCAAGGCCAGGGACATGGCCTACTGGGAATCCTTTAAGAAGAATTGCGAGGATGCCGGGGTGACCGTGGGGCTGATCATGTGCGATGCCCTGGGGAACCTGGGTGATTCCGATCCGGTGGCCCGAGATGCGGCCGTGGAGAACCATAAACCATGGGTGGATGTGGCTGCCTTCCTGGGTGCCAAGACCATCCGGGTGAATGCAGCCGGCGAGGGAACCCCGGAAGAGGTGTCCGCCTTTGCCGTGGACGGACTGAAGAAGCTGGGGGAATACGGAGCCTCCAAGGGGATCAATGTGGTCGTGGAAAATCACGGAGGCAACTCCTCCGACGCCAAATGGGTCGTCGGAGTGATGGAACAGGTGGACATGGACAACGTGGGTACCCTGCCTGACTTCGGGAACTTCTGCATTGAAAGCGATTCGACCGGGTGCATCAACGAGTATGACAAATACCTGGGGATGGAAGAGCTGATGCCCTATGCCAAGGGCGTGAGCGCCAAGTCCCACGAATTCGATGCCGAGGGTAACGAGGTGGATTCCGATTTCCTGCGCATCATGAAGATCGTTAAGGACTCCGGTTACAAGGGCTATGTAGGGATCGAGTACGAAGGGCAGACCCTTTCGGAAGACGAGGGCATCAAGGTCACCCAGGCCCTGCTGGAGAAGGTCTTCGCGGAGATTTAGCCGCTGACCGGCCGCCTGATCCGGTTTTGAGTTCAACAACGCAACCCGGCAGGTCCGGGTTGCATCTTATTATACATGAGCAGAGTAATCGCACCCCTGATCCTGCTCCTTTTTCTGGCGGCAGGATGTGAGACCGAAAAAGTCCCGCTGCCGGTGGTTCATCCACCTGCGGCGGATCTTCCTTTGTTTCTGACCGACGGGTTCTGCCTGCTTTCCAGCAACCGGGTGGTGCTGGACCACAACGATATAGATTATTACGACTTCAGTGCCCACCTGATCTACCTGAACGAGGCGGGAGCATTAGAGGAAAAATACCAGAAACCAGGGACCGCATGGGTCTATGCCGACAGCATCAAGATCTACGAGCTTTCGCTCGTCTCCCACTTTGCATCCTACATCCCGCAGGGACCAGTCATCTGGTTCCCTCCTATTTTTTACCCTGACTATACCGTCCATATAGATATGGCATGGTATTACGCGTACGAGTGGCTGGACAAACCGGATCCCCGCGAAGATTCAGTGATCGTGGAAGCTCTGGAACGATACGGACAGTTCCGTCACG
>CAYRLP010000399.1:0-3615 GCA_964424935.1 uncultured Bacteroides sp. | reverse complement strand
CCGAACCGTTTCCGGGCCTTTTCGACCTCCTTGGAGATCTTGGCGTCGTATTTGTCCATCTGCTCCTCGATAAGCACGGCGGCACGATACCTTTTTTTAGAGTCCTTGTTGTCGATCAGGGGATCGTTAAAGGCATCCACATGTCCGGATGCTTTCCAGATGGTGGGGTGCATGAAGATGGCAGTATCGAGCCCGACCACATTCTCGTGCAGCAGGACCATGGAGTCCCACCAGTACTTCTTGATGTTGTTTTTCAGTTCGACCCCGTATTGTCCATAATCATAAACAGCAGCCAGTCCGTCATAAATTTCACTGGATGGAAATACAAATCCGTACTCTTTGCAATGGGCAACTAACTTCTTAAAGAGATCAACCTGAGCCATAAACGGTTTTTATTATGATTCACAGAATCACAAAAGTACATGAAAATGGGTTATTTCCTATATTTGTTTTTAAATAATGAGCCCTGGCACCATGGAGAAAAAGTATGATTTTCTGGTAATTGGCTCAGGCCTCGGGGGGTTGAGTTTTGCCCTGAAAGTGGCCGAGCACGGTTCCGTCTGCCTGATCACCAAAGCTGAAATGGAAGAGACCAACACCCGTTATGCCCAGGGGGGGATTGCGGCGGTTACCTACGAGCCGGACAGCTACGAAAAACATGTGGAAGACACCCTGGTGGCCGGCGACCACCTCTGTAATGAAGAGGTGGTCAGACTGGTGGTTAAGGAGGCTCCGGACCAGATCCAGGAGCTGATTCACTGGGGTACCAAATTTGATAAGGAATCCAACGGGAAATATGATCTGGCACGGGAAGGAGGCCATTCGGAGCACCGGATTCTGCATCACAAGGACAATACGGGACAGGAGATCCAGCGGGCGCTTTCGGTTCAGGTTCGGAAACATCCGAAAATCGATGTACTCGAGAAACATTTTGCGGTGGATCTGATCACGCAGCACCATAAGGGAAAGCTGGTAAAACGCAATATGACCGACATTGAGTGCTACGGGGCCTATGTCCTGAACCTGAAAACCCAGCAGGTCCTTAAGATCCTTTCAAAATCAACCCTGCTTGCATCCGGGGGAGCCGGCAACCTCTATTCCACAACCACCAATCCGGTCATAGCCACCGGGGACGGGGTCGCCATGGTTTACCGGGCCAAGGGCATCATAGAGAATATGGAATTCGTGCAGTTTCACCCGACCTCCCTGTATAATCCCGGTGAATCCCCGTCCTATCTGATTACAGAGGCCATGCGGGGGTACGGGGGGATCCTCCGGAATCAGATGGGAGAGAAATTCATGAATAAATATGATCCCCGGGGGAGCCTGGCTCCAAGGGATGTGGTCGCCCGGGCCATTGATAACGAGATGAAAATACACGGGGACGAATTCGTGTACCTCGACACCACCCACCTGGACGGAAGGAAGCTGAAGGCTCATTTCCCCAACATCTACGAGAAGTGCCTGTCCCTGGGAATTAATTTCACAAAGGATCTGATCCCGGTGGTCCCGGCGGCACACTATATGTGCGGCGGGGTAAAAGTGGATATGGACGGGCAGACCTGGATCAAACGGCTTTATGCGGTGGGGGAGGTCTCGTCCACCGGCCTTCACGGGGCCAACCGGCTCGCTTCCAATTCCCTGATCGAGGCCATTGTATACGCAAACCGGGCAGCCTTACATGCGGTCGGAAACGCCCCCTCGTATCCCTTTGCCGATCAGATTCCTGAATGGGACGACCGGGGCACCTCCCATCCTGAGGAAATGATCCTGATCACCCAGAGCCTGAAAGAGCTCAAGCAGATCATGACCAACTATGTGGGGATCGTCCGCTCCGACCTTCGCCTGGAAAGGGCCATTACCAGGCTGGAGATCATCTACCGGGAGACCGAGGAGCTTTACAGGAAATCAAAACTCTCCCTGAAGATCTGTCAGCTTCGCAACCTGATCAATGTGGGATTCCTGGTGATCAAAATGGCACAGGCCCGCAAGGAAAGCAGGGGCCTGCATTACAATCTGGATTATCCGCCAAAAAAGAAGGATCAGAGCTAAAGAAGAGCTCACTCGCGATTCCAGAATCCGCCGCTCACTTCGGGACGCTCATTTCCGTATTTTTCCCGGATGGACTCCAGGAGGGAGAAGATTTCCTCCGTATCCAGGGAGGTAAGAAGTTTCAGGCGCATCTCTTTAAAGTGGGGAAGCCCCTTGAAATAGTTAGAGAAGTGCCTTCTCATTTCATAGATCCCCACCGGTCCGTCTTTGACCTCCAGGGACTTCCTGAACTGCATAAGCGCCATATCCACTTTTTCCGAGACTGTGGGTTCGGGCAGCAGCTCGCCGGTCTTCAGGTAGTGTTTCACATGTTTGAAGAGCCAGGGTTTTCCCACGGCCGCCCTTCCGATCATAATCCCGTCCACCCCGTAACGGTCAAAGGCTGATCCGGCTTCTACGGGACTGGTGATATCCCCGTTGCCCACGATGGGGATGTGCATCCGGGGATTTCGCTTCACCTCCCCGATCAGGGTCCAGTCGGCCGTTCCCTTGTACATCTGGGCACGGGTACGGCCATGAATGGTAAGGGCCTTGATTCCCTGGTCCTGCAACTGTTCGGCCACCTCCACGATGTTCTTGTTCTGTTCGTCCCAGCCCAGCCTGGTCTTTACCGTTACCGGAATGGGAGAGGCCTTCACGATGGCGCGGGTCATTTCCATCATCAGGGGAATGTTGGCAAGCATACCGGCACCGGCCCCCCGGTTGGCTATTTTTCGCACCGGACAGCCAAAGTTGATGTCTATGATATCGGGTTTCGCTTCTACCGCCCGGTATGTGGCTTCCACCATGGAATCCACCAGATGGCCGTAGAGTTGGATTCCCATGGGCCGTTCGTAATCAAAAATATCCAGCTTCTTAACACTCTTCGCCCCATCCCGGATCAATCCGTCCGATGAGATAAATTCGGTATACATCACATCCGCCCCGAATTTCTTGCAGAGGTACCTGAACGAAGGATCGGTGATATCCTCCATGGGTGCCAGAAAAACGGGCTGCTCTCCTAGATCAAGATCTTCAATATGCATCGTGCAAAAATATTGTAGGAACTAAGCATGCAAATTGCTTTCTTTGTGGCTTAAATCCGCCACAAAATTACAAAAAACATGCCCAGGAGAGCATTACTTGCCGGTTTGAGGCCCGGAGAAAAGTTTCTCTTTTCCGTGGTGGCGCTGTTTATCCTCGGACTGCTCTTTCAGTTCCTGGGGGCTTTTCTTGCAGCATGGATCTACGGGTTTAGTGTTTCAGAGGTCCTGGCACTGGGGACCTATGATGATCCGAATTATCTGGCCGCTCCAAAACTCATTCAGATACTTGGATCGGTGGGGACCTTTATCATCCCTGCACTGCTATTCAGCTTTCTGTTTGAAGGGGATCTCCTTTCCTACTACCGGTTCCGTAACCCCATCGGCACCACTTCCATGATCCTGGTGATCCTGATGATAGTGTCGGTGATTCCGTTCATCAATTATATGGCGGAGATAAACCTGCGATTGAATATCCCTATCCGTGCACTGGACCAGCTGCTGCGGATGCTGGAGAACACCGCCGAGGAAATGATGGAAG
>CAYRLP010000398.1:0-3625 GCA_964424935.1 uncultured Bacteroides sp. | reverse complement strand
GCTCAGTATTGGTCCTTAGATGGGTATATCCTGCATCGGATACCTGTCTGACCAGGGTGGTCTGTGAGGTGCTTTCCCTGCTTGTCTGTCCTGTTTTTTCGGGATCCCGCTCGACAATAACCAGTTTCCCACCCGGCTTCAGGGCCGGAAGTGTATGCTGAAGGAGCTCCACAGGCTTTTCCAGGTGATGGTAGGTACTAATCATAAACACAATATCTGCCGTGCCTTCCGGAAGCCGGGGATCCACGACGGTACCCAGATAGGTCCTCACATTGCCTATCCCGTTTCGCTTGCATCTGTTCTCCAGGTATTCCAAGGCGTTTGCGTTGATATCATTGGCCATTACCATTCCTTCATCACCCACCCGGTCGGCAAAAAATACGGTCATCCGGCCCCTGCCGGCTCCGATATCGGCAATCACCATCCCTTCCTTCAGCCCTATAAGATCCATCAATTCCACAGGCTTATGCTGACGGTTGAGCCGTTCTTCCGAAGGTTCAACCGGGATACCTTGTTCCTGCGAATGTACATGGTTAACGAGCGATAATAGAAGTATGAGTGTACTGCTTGCTTTCAATACTGTGGAACATGTTCGGCTCATGGTTGTTGAGTTTTTATTCTTCAATAAAGAAATTAAGCACTTAAGTTATGAAAGGAATTTCAAATCTTTCATTTTTTCCAGATGGAATTTCCCGGACTGGACAGTGAATCTGGTCCTTTACCTCCTGCTGCTGGAAGCGGTAGTAATGGTTATTCAAGGCATTTATTCAAACTATTTGTACTTTTGGTTGAAAGAAGCTATAGGTGAAGTAATGGGGAAGCAATCGCAAAATCATATCGCGGAGCAGATGGAAGCCCAGAAGCGTGAGATTGAAGCGCTTCGCAAAGAAGTGGTCTCCATCATGGAAACCTCTGAAAAGCAGAATCGAGAGCTGGAACTGACCCTGGAAAATCTCAGGCAGGCCCAGTCACAGCTGGTCCAGTCGGAGAAGATGGCTTCCGTGGGGGTGCTGACGGCCGGTATTGCACATGAGCTGAATAACCCCATCAATTTCATGAGCGGAAATGTGTTCCCGCTGCAGGAGGACCTTAAGGAGATCTTTTCCCTCCTGGATAAATACGACCGGATCATCCGGGAGAAGGATCTGAAAGATCATTTCAGCGAGGTGGAAGCCCTGAAAAAAGGGATGGATTATGCCTATCTGATCCAGGAAATCCATAGCCTGCTGAAGGGAATCGAAGAAGGAGCCCGGCGTTCCATTGAAATCATCAAGGGACTCAGGAGCTTTTCCAGGCTGGATGATGAAGCCTGCCAGATCTATGATATTCATGAGGGCATTGATTCCTCCCTGGTCCTGCTGAACAACAAGATCAAGGAGAAGAACATAAGGGTGCGGAAGGAGTACGGGGATTTTGAAGGCCTGGAGTGTTACCCCAGCAAGCTGAACCAGGTCATTATGAACATTCTCACCAACAGCCTTCAGGCCATGGAGAAAGACAAAGGCGAGCTGGTTATTCAGACGGTAAGCAGCGCCATTGGGATCAAGATCATTATAAAGGACAATGGGGCAGGGATGAGCTCGGAAGTGAAAGAACATATATTTGATCCCTTTTATACCACCAAGAAAGTGGGGCAGGGAAGCGGGCTCGGTCTCTCAATCAGTTACGGGATTATTGAACAGCACAACGGAAACATGGATGTGCTTTCGGAACCCGGCAAAGGAACGGAGTTTATTATCTCCCTGCCAAAAACTCAGCCGAAAGGGCTTACTTAAAGGAAAGTCTTACACCGAGGATCATCACATCATCAATCTGCTCTGATCCGGATCTCCAGATCTCATGCTCCTCCCTCAGAATGGAAGCCTGTTCATCCAGGGGCTTGTCATGGATTTCCTTAAGCAGTTTTTTGAAGCGAACTGACTTGAATGTTTTCCTTTCCAGTCCGCCGATCTGGTCCACATACCCATCCGTAAACAGATAAATCATATCGTTCTCCCTGAAAGGAACCTCCTTATTTGTAAAGGCTTCCTTTTCATCATAGAAGCCGATGGGCATGTGATCACCGTTAATCACAATGAGTTCACGCTGTCTCAGCAGGTACATGGGACGAAAGGCCCCTGAATACTGCAACAGATGATTTTTTGCATCCACAACACACAGCGCCATTTCCATGCCGTCTTTGGTTTCATCCTTCTGCCCGGTCTGCCCCAGGGACCTGATCAACTTGTTCCGGAGCTGGTTCAGTATTTCATTGGCCTGCATGGTTCCGGTCGTATTCACTATCTCGTTGAGCAGGTTGATTCCCATGATGCTCATAAAGGCCCCGGGTACCCCATGGCCGGTGCAGTCGGCCACCGCTATGATCAGCCGCCCGTCCTTATGGGATACCCAGTAGTAATCCCCGCTTACAATATCCTTGGGTTTGTTGAGGATGAAATGGTCCGGAAGTATCTTATTCAGTTCTTCGGAAGAGACCATCAAGGCTTTCTGAATTCGCCTTGCATAATGAAGGCTGTCGGTTATATTCAGTCTGTGCCGCTCTATCTGCCGGGTCCGTTCTATCACTTTTTGTTCCAGGGTCCGGTTGGCCTCCTTCAGATTATCGATAAGACTCTTGTTCTGCCATTTGAGGTTATAGACTTCCAGGGCACTGTCGATGGATATCTTCAGATCCTCCCGGTTCCATGGTTTGGAAATATACCGGTATATGTTCCCTTTGTTTATGGCCTGGATAACTGCCTCCAG
The DNA here is from genome assembly GCA_964424935.1 of uncultured Bacteroides sp. GTDB lineage: Bacteria > Bacteroidota > Bacteroidia > Bacteroidales. Next base: position 880 of record CAYRLP010000398.1, on the reverse strand, counting down.
GTCGCTGTAACCGGTCAGGATCATCCGCATGCATTCGGGATACAGGGGTACAATCTTTTCAAGAAACTCAATCCCGGTCATGTCCGGCATACGCTGGTCGGTAATGACCAGCTGGATGTTATGGTTTTCCATGATCTCCAGCCCCTGTTCACCGGTATTGGCCACATGTATATGATAATCCCGCCTGAAGGTGGATTTAAAACTGGTCAGGTTCTGCTCTTCATCATCGATGTAGAGGATGGAGTATATGGGATCGGACACAGCCATGAGACAAGGCTAAATTACGCAAAGTTTTTCACACCACTGACGCCCGTAGTATTACGAAATCAATTCACATGCATTCTTTAGGACCAGGGTGATATGGTCAGGAGAAGGGCTGCCTGTGCTATTTAAGGATAATCTTCTGTGTGATGTTATGTCCGTCTATTTTAATATTTATAAGGTACAAACCGGCCGCCAGGCCCGGTTCTATGATGCAGGGACGATCGTCGCACCAGGCTTCAAAAACCACTGCACCATGAAGGTCACTTATTTTAACGGGGACGGGATCTAGTGATTTGCTAGTGAGTTCAATTGTGATCTGCCCGCTGGTAGGATTGGGATAGAGTCTATACAGGGATTGAACCTCCTCCGGGTCACCATCTGAACTATAGATAAAAGCTTCTATATAGACCGGTCCCCACTGTCCGAGTTCGTTTTTTGCCCTGACATAGAGGACATGGTCTCCAATGTCCATACCCGTCAGGGAGATATCGAAAGTGATTTCCAGGTCGGTGCCGGTGCTTGTGAGACTCACCGGGGTGGCAGCTCCGTATCCCGGATCATCATCTATGAAGTATTCCAGTGCCTGAATATTGTATGCTCCCGATGCGGGTATGTC
>CAYRLP010000397.1:0-3640 GCA_964424935.1 uncultured Bacteroides sp. | reverse complement strand
CAATAGAACAGAGCTACATACAGAGGGGCCGTATCAGAAGATGCGGCCCTTTCTTTGTTAAAACTATCTGGTTGTCCTTAAGGCTTCCCGGTTTGAGCCAGCATGGTGCCGGCCACTTCTATGGCCAGCTGGTAGCGTCCGAAGGGTGCACTGACCTGGATTCCCTGGACAAAAGCGCTCACCCGCTCCACCATTTCCTGTGCGATCTCGATGCCTGCTTTCAGCTGATCATCGCGGGTCTCATAACCTGCGATCCGCTGGATCACCTTATCGGGCACGAACACCCCCGGTACCTCATTTTTCATGAACTCGGCATTGCGCAGGCTGACCAGCGGCCAGATTCCGGCGATCAGTGAGAGGTTTCCCAGATCGGCCTTTTCTAAAAAGCGTTCCAGGGAATCCACGTCAAAAACGGGCTGAGTGATCACATACTCGGCTCCAGCCTCCTTCTTTAGATGCAACCGGTGTATTTCATTATCCGGATTGACGCTGTTGGGGTCCATACCCACCCCTGTGAAAAAGGAGGTGGGATCTCCGATCCGTTTGTCCCCCACATCGATGCCAAGGTTCAGATTATGGATCAGATGAACCAGGCCAATTGAATCGATATCAAAAACAGCCGTAGCCTGGGGATAGTCCCCGATCATGGGTGGATCCCCCGTAATGGCCAGGATGTTCCGTATACCCATGGCGGTCGCCCCCAGCAGGTCTGACTGCATGCCCAGCAGGTTCCGGTCCCTGCAGGTGTAGTGCATTACCGTTTCGATACCTACCTGGTTCTGCAGCAATACAGCCAGGGCCAGCCCGGTCATCCGGGCCGTGGCCCGGGGTCCGTCCGGTATATTAATGGCATCGACACGGTGCTCCAGAAGAAGTTTGGCACCCTCCAGCGGTTTGCTGATATCGGTGCTGCGGGGAGGTACCATCTCCACCAGCACCACCTGCCGGCCCGAAACCATCTTCCTGGAGAGCCCGGATTTCTCGGCAACCGGCACAGGTTCGGGGAGCGGTTCCTCGCTGACCGGTTTGACCCCGATATGTATGGAATGCTGTATACGGGTCTGTTTCATGGCCAGGGCGTTGGCCATCTTCTCAATATGCTCGGGTGTGGTTCCGCAGCATCCTCCCATGACCCGCACCCCTTTTTCAATAAAGCGTTTGGTATAGACCGAAAAATACTCTGGTGTACTCATATAAATCATCCGGCCATCGGTATACTGCGGCCGTCCCGCATTGGGCATCAGGCAGAGCGGCTTGTCGGTAAGCCGGCCCATCTGCTCCACAAAATCAAGCATGGGCTTGGGTCCCACCGTACAGTTGAGTCCGATCACGTTTGCCTGGCTCCTGGTCAGTACCCCGGTCACGTCTTCCAGGTCCACCCCGTAGCGGGTCCTGCCATCTTCGCCCACTGTCATCATGGCCACCACCGGCAAACCGGAAACACGCTTGATGGCTTGGATGGCCTGCTCCATCTCCCGGATATCCTGGAAGGTCTCCAGGATGAACAGGTCCACTCCCGCCTCGTCCAGGATCCGGGCCTGTTCCGTATAGCCTTCAAACACCTCCTCCAGGGTGGTGTCCCCCCAGGGTTCAATCTCCTGTCCAGAAGGTCCCATGGATCCGGCCACATAGACCTCTTCCCCGGCAGCCTTGCGGGCCAGTTCCAACCCCTTTCGGTTAATCTCCTCCAGCTGCTCCAACAGGTTGTGCGATTTCAGCTTGAACCGGTTAGCCCCGTATGTATTGGTCTCAATGACCCGGGCTCCGGCCCGGACATACTCCTCATGAATGGATGTGATCAGCTCGGGCCTGGAAAGATTCAGTTCATCATAACACTTGTCTATGAAGACCCCCTTTTCGTAGATCAGGGAACCCATGGCGCCATCCAGAAGCACCAGGTGATCCTTCAGATACTCCTCAAATGAAATCATGCCCAAATGTAAGGTTTTTTGAGCCAGCTTTTACGGTACGTCCATCCCCATCCTGGAACGGATGTATTCCAGGCGGCGCTGCACTTCCTGATCCCTGAGAACTTCCCGGGAAAGCCTTTCACTGTCCAGGGCAAACGAGTATGCATAAGGCCCGTCCATCAGCAGGACCAGGGAATTGAGGATCAATAGTGCCTCCACCCCGTCTTCACTCTCGTAAAGTGCGTCCAGAATAACGGGGACCGGATCTCCCAGACCGGTCAGCCCGAGGAATTCGGCCGCCCGGGCACGTACCAGGGGATCCTGATGGTTGCATAAAGCCCGGGCCTCCCCCTTGAATTCCGCGGCTTCTTTTCCGAAGGCACTGCAGACAATCAGTCCCCAGTAATTATGTATGGGATCCTCTGCATCAAGGGCCCGTTCAATACCCTGACGCGCCTCCCCGTAGGGAAGCAGTTCCAGGTTGGCAATATCGACCAGCCGGCCGATCTCCTCCTGATGTTGCTGGCCGAACCTTACCGGATGATCGAAGGCTTCCCTGCGAAGCAGGCTCTCGGGGTAGAAGCTCAGATCGGGCATCCCTTTGATCCATTCATCCAGGAGGTTTCTCATTTCCGACAGCTGTTCCCGATATGCGGGATCAGCAGCCAGGTTGACGGTTTCATACGGATCCGCAGTGAGATCGTAGAGTGCCTCCGGGTCGCGGGGTTCAAAAAAGGCGGCCTGGACCGGATTCAGTTCCCCCGCACGGTACAGATCCCTCCACTGCCTGTAGGCCGGGCTGAGGTAGCGGTAATTGTTCTGAAGGGCATCTGGATTAAAGGGCTGGTAACTGCGCATATACTTCAGATTCCCTTTCCGTACCGTGCGGACCAGATCGTATTTTTCATCAAAACGGTCAGCATAACCATAGGTGACATCCCTGAGTTCCATGCTTTTCCGGTTGATTCCCCTGCCCAGAAAGGGAGTGCCGTCGATCCCCGCCGGGGACTTGATCCCTGCCAGCTCCAGCAATGTGGGCCCGAAGTCGATAAAACTCACAAATGCACCGGTGACCTCTCCGCGCTTCAGATCCACCAGGTGCCTGAAATGTTCCGGGATCCGCACCACCAGGGGAATTTGCAATCCAGTCTCGTAGAGATAGCCCTTGCTTCCCGGAAGGACTCCTCCGTTGTCCCCGAAATAGAACACAAAGGTTCGTTCCAGCTCTCCTGCCTCCTCCAGTTGCCGGATCACCCGTCCCACGATGGAATCCACTGCCAGGATCCGGTCCCGGTAATAGGCCGCGGTAAACCGGAACAGCTCTGTATCGGGGTGATTGGGAAACAGGAACACGCTGTCTGGGCTGGAGACCGGGTGATAGGTTTCCATCAGCGCGGTGTCGAAATGAAGGCTGCTTTCGTGCGATACGGGGTGGGATTCCATATGAAAAAAGGGCTGGCCGGGTGCCCGTTGGGACCAGTGCGCCCTGCCCGAAGATTCGTCCCACACCCCCTCCCCCTTGATGAAATTGTAGTCCTCCTTCTGATTGTTTGTGGTGTAATAGCCAGCCTGTTTCAGGTAAGCCGGAAACATCTCCAGTCCGTCCGGCAGGGGCACCAGCCTTGAACGCCTGTGGAACTGGCTTCCGGTCCAGGGTCCGTAGCAGGAGGAGATCAGAGCGGAGCGGGCCACGCTGCAGACCGGAGCATTGCAAAAAGCCCTGGTAAAAA
>CAYRLP010000396.1:0-3655 GCA_964424935.1 uncultured Bacteroides sp. | reverse complement strand
ATACAAGATCAAAAAGGCCTATCTGAAGCTGGCCGGATTCATGACGGAGATGGGTCTGCTGGAAGATACGGACCAGATCTTCTTCCTGACGCATTCTGAGCTCGGAACCTATCTCGAAACGAAAGACGGGCACTGGAAAGAGCTCGCCGAACAACGCAGGAACCTGTTTCCCGAATCATTCAAACTGAAGTTTCCGGACCACTGTCAGGGATACCCCGAACCTTTCCGCCCGGATGCCCCGGGGATCGAAATCAATGGCAATGCGATACAGGGCCTGCCGGTGAGTGCAGGAACAGTGACTGCAAAAATCCGGGTGGTGGAAGGACTGGAAGACGCGGAAAATCTGGAGAAAGGTGAAATACTCGTATGTCAGTATACAGATGTGGGCTGGACCCCCTACTTTAGTCTGGCGGCCGGTCTGATTACCGAAATCGGGAGCCCGCTTTCACATGGCGCTGTAGTGGCAAGGGAGTATGGCCTGCCGGCTGTGGTGAATGCCAAGGGTTCCATGGGATTTTTTAATACAGGGGACCATGTCCTGCTTGACGGGTCCACCGGCATTGTCACGAAAATAGTCAGAGATGGAGCAGTTTGATGTGATCATTGTGGGTGGCGGACCGGCCGGGCTTGAGTGTGCCCGGGAGCTCTCGGCTTCCTCCCTAGGGGTCCTGCTCCTGGAGAAGCAGGAAGGGTTCGGAGATAAACTTTGTGCAGGCGGACTGACCCTGAAGGATATGGCGGTGTTGCCGCTTCCCGATCATGTGATTGAGCAGAAGATCTTACGGGCTTCCCTGCATACAAAGCGCAGAAGTGCCGGAACCATTACCCAGGAGCCCTACCTGTTCATGGTCAACCGAAAGGAGCTGGGAACCTACCAGAGGAGCCTGCTGGAGGGTACCACCGTACAGGTAAAAACCAACAGCCAGGTTACGGAGATAAGGGACCATCAGGTGGTATTGAAAAATGGCGAGACATACGGATACAGGTATCTGGTGGGTGCCGACGGCTACAGTTCCGTCGTGCGCAGGCAGCTGGGCCTGAAGGTGAAGCGCAGGCTGGTCGGATTCCAGTATACCATTCCCGTGGAAAAGGAACATGATGAAGTGGAAATACACCTGGATGTGCGAAGGTTCTCCCTCTGGTACGCATGGATATTTCCCCATGGGGATACCATTGCCGTAGGATGTTGCTGTGATCCGCAAAAGGTGGATGTACAGAAGTTCAGGGACGGGTTTCACCACTGGCTGAAAGACAAAAAGATCGAGCCGGGAGATGCCAGGCTGGAATCGTACCCCATACCCTATGATTACAGGGGTTTGAAATTCGGAGACATTTTCCTGGCCGGGGATGCGGCAGGAATCGCTTCGGGGTTTACGGGCGAAGGGATCTATCAGTCGCTGGTTTCCGGGCAGGAGGTGGCCCGGATGATCCTGGATCCGATGCATAAACCCGGAGAGCTGGCACAGGTCCTGAAGTATAACCATGACCTGGACAAGGTCCTCAGGCTTTTCCGGTGGGCAGGTCCGTTCCGTGGAACTATGCAGGAGTTGCTGCTGGTATTGATGAACACGAAGTGGGTCCGGAACCGGATCAATGCCCAGTTTACTGCATAGCATGAATTACCTCTCGGCAGAGAACATATCAAAAGCTTACGGGGACCAGGTACTCTTCGAAGGGATCACTTTTGGGATGGACAGGGGGGAGAAAGTCGCCCTGGTGGCCCGGAATGGAACCGGCAAAACCACTCTGATGCGTATCCTGGCAGGGAAGGAATCTGCCGATGGAGGGGATTTTACCTTCCGGAACGATATCAGGATCGCCTTCCTGGAACAGTCACCCGATCTGGATCCCTCTCTTTCCATTGACGAACTGATCCTTTCAGCGAATACCGCAGAGATGGATCCATTACAGGCCTGGGACCAGGAGAGGAGACTGAAGCAGCTGCTGGACCTGTTTCGGATTACCGACACCACGCAGCTGGTCGGAAACCTGTCCGGAGGGGAGAGAAAAAGGCTGGCCATGGCCATGGTACTGCTGGATAAACCGGACTTCCTGATCCTTGATGAGCCCACCAACCACCTGGATATTGATATGATCGAATGGCTGGAAGGGTACCTGTCGCGGTCCGCTCTGACCCTGCTGATGGTAACGCACGACCGGTTTTTTCTGGACAGGGTCTGTAACCGGATCCTCGAATTGAGCCTGGGAACCCTCTATTCGTACCGGGGCAACTATGAGTATTTTCTGGAGAAGAGGGAGGAGCGGGAGGATCAGAGAAAGGCGGAAGCACAGCGGGCGGACCAGCTGATGAAACGGGAACTGGAATGGTTGCGGCGCATGCCTAAAGCACGGACGGGTAAGGCCAAAGCACGGATTGATGCCTTTGAGGAGATCAGGGAGAAAGCAAGGCTGAAATCGGAGGACGGGGAATTTGTGCTGCGGGTGAAAATGCCCCGGCTGGGAGGGAAGATCATGGAGATTGAAAAGCTATGCAAGGGCTATGGCTCGCTGTCCGTAATCCAGGACTTCAGTTATAAGTTTGCAAAGGGGGAACGGCTCGGTATAATCGGGAGAAACGGAAGCGGCAAAACCACCTTCCTGAACCTGATCTCCGGACTGGAGCTTCCGGACTCGGGGAACATCATCAAAGGGGAAACTATTGTGCGGGCCTACTACAGGCAGCTGATGCCGGAATGGAAACCGGAACAGAGGGTGATCGATGCGGTGACGGAGATAGCTGAGGTCGTATCCCTGAAGGACGGGCAGACCATTACTGCCTCCCGCTTCCTGGAGTATTTTATGTTTCCCCCCGATACACAGTACAAACGGATTGAAAAACTCAGCGGAGGGGAGCTCCGAAGGCTCCACCTGCTTACTGTTTTGATCCGGAATCCCAACTTCCTGATCCTGGATGAGCCCACCAACGACCTGGATCTTTTTGCGCTGAATACGCTGGAGGAGTTTTTACTGGCCTTCAGGGGTTGCCTGGTCATTGTGTCACACGACCGTTATTTCCTGAATAAGCTGACCGATCACCTGTTTATCTTTGAAGGGGACGGTACGATCAGGGACCATTACGGATCCTATTCCCAGTACAGATATCAACAGGACTCCTCTCAGAAAAAGGAAGAAAAGGGTTCCGGGGCCGGCAGGGAACCCAGAAAGAAATCGCGGGCTGCCAAAACCGGGCGTTCCTTCAGGGAACAGCAGGAATACGAGGGTCTGGAAGCGGAAATAGAAGCCCTGGAAACCGAAAAGGCGGCTCTGGAAGAAGAGATCAGTGCAGGAGGGCTTGATTATGAGCTACTGAACAGCAAGTCCATCCGGATCGCCGAGTTGATGCGGATGATCGACTCTAAACTGGAACGATGGATGGAACTGGACCAGCTGTCCTGATCTCCTCCTTTCAGAACTCAGGCTGAAGAGCGGTATAATGGATACCGGACCTTGGGCTTGCCATCCAGGGGGCAACCGTCTCCTTCCACTTCAGGTAATGAGGAGTCTCCTTATGGGCAGCGGCAGCGGCTTTGTTTTCGTAAGCCTCGTACAGTACGAACCGTTCCGGGTCGTCATCGTTCCGGAGCATGTCGAAGCGCAGATTCCCCGGCTCCTTTACCGATGCGAAGTGATTTTCCGTAGTGGCACGGATAAAGGC